>NZ_JBSGXP010000076.1:0-39237 GCF_053610105.1 Kitasatospora sp. NPDC054939
GTGTTGTTGTTTTTTTTATTTTGTCCGTGGCGTGGGCGGGGGGGCTGTTTGTGGGGGGGGGGGGGGCGCCCCCGCCCCCCGCCCCCCGGGCCGTTCGACCGTTCTCCCATCGGCGAGGAAGCAACCACCATGACGCACCCCAACGAGGTCCTCACCCGGATCGACCTGCACAGCCCGATCCCCGAAGCGCTGGCCGCCGAGATCGAGCGCCGACTGTTCTTCGTGTCGCCCGAGATCACCGGTTTCGAGGTGACCGTGGACGGCGGCGAGGTGCGCTCCGTGACACTCCGCTCCGAGCAGCCGCTCCCGCACGACGCCCTGGCCGAGAAGGTCAACTCCATGGTGGACAACGACGTCCGGAAGCAGTGGGTGACGCCGGCCAAGGCCGTCTGGACCTCGCCGCACCAGCGCACCCCCCACCAGGACGTCTTCGAACTCCTCGCCAGGACCGGCGCGGTGGCCGAGGTCGGCGAGGGCCAGGTCGCCCTCGGCGAGCCGCTGCTCTCGCTCTTCACCTACTTCGACCGGGCCGTCTGCGACCTGCTGGCCGAGGACCACAAGGTCCGGGAGTACCAGTACCCGACCCTGATCAGGACGAAGGCGCTGGAGACGGCGGGGTACTTCAGGTCCTTCCCTCAGCACCTGATGTTCGTCACCCGGCTGCGCAACGACCTGGACGTCTACCGCGCCTTCCAGGAGCAGCAGGCCGCCACCGGTATCGACTCAGCAGTGCTGGACTCCTGCGGCAACGTGGACTACTGCCTGCCGCCCACGATGTGCTACCACACCTTCAACCAGTACAGCAATCACACGCTGGAGGCAGGCCGGCTCCACGTGGTCACCTCGCGTGGCAAGTCGTTCCGCTTCGAGGCCGCGTACGCCACCGGCCTGGAGCGGCTCTGGGACTTCACCATCCGGGAGATGGTCTTCATGGGCTCCCGGGAGGACGTGCTGAACTCCCGTGAGCGCTTCATGCAAAAGGTCTTCGCCTTCGTCGAGGAGCTCGGCCTGAGCGGCTTCTGCGAGGTGGGCAACGACCCGTTCTTCTACGGCACGGACACCTCCGAGCGGATCTGGTCGCAGCGGCTGATGGAGCTCAAGTACGAGCTGCGGCTCCACGTCGCGCCCGGGCGGACGATCGCGGTCGGCTCCTTCAACTTCCACGACGACCTGTTCGGCAAGGTCTTCGGCATCGACTACGGCACCGGCGGCCCGACCCGGAGCGGCTGCGTCGGCTTCGGCCTGGAGCGGCTGGTCTACGCGTTCCTCTGCCAGTACGGCCTCGACACCGCAGCGTGGCCCTCCCAGGTCCGAACCGCTGTCAGTGGGAGCTGACCGTGGGCGAGCGGAAGGGCCGCCCCCCGCGGGGCCAACAGGAGGAGATCCTCTGCGCAGTGTTCGCCCAGGTGCTCGGGCTGGACCGGGTCACCATCGACGACTCCTTCTTCGAGCTGGGCGGCCACTCCCTCCTGGCTACCCGACTGGCTGGTCGCATCCGGGCCGCCCTGGACGTGGAGGTCCCGGTCCGGACGGTCTTCGAGGCCCCGACCGTCGCCCAACTCGCCGAGCACCTGGCACAGGGGTCCGGCAGTCGACGCCCACCGCTGCGCCGCCTGGGCCGTCCGGCGGAGATCCCTCTCTCGCAGACCCAGCGGCGCCTGTGGTTCCTGAACCGTCTGCACGGCACGGCCGGGCACTACAACATGCCGATGGCCTATCGGCTGCGCGGTGACCTCGACCTGCCCGCCCTGCAGCTAGCCCTCGACGACCTGGTCACCTGGCACGAGAGTCTGCGCACCGCCTACCCCGACTGGGACGGCCGACCCCAGCAGGTCGTCCTGGACCCGGACGAGGCTCCGGTCGAGCTGCCGGTCGACGGCGTCACCGAGGCGGGCCTGTCCGAAGCGCTGAGCGCTGCGGCCGGTTACGCCTTCGACCTCACCGCCGAGACGGCACTACGGGCCCAGCTGTTCCGGCTCTCCGCGGACGAACACGTCCTGCTCCTGATCATTCATCACATCGCCTGCGACGGATGGTCACTGCTCCCGCTGACCCGTGATCTGGCACTCGCATACGCTGCGCACCGCCTCGGGCAGGAGCCGGACCGGCCCGAACTGCCGTTCCAGTACGTCGACTACACGCTCTGGCAGGACGATCTCCTGGGCTCCCCAGAGGACCCCAACAGCCTGGTCAGTCGCCAGCTCTCCTTCTGGGAGGGCGAGTTGACGGGCGCGCCCGACCGCCTACGGATCGATGTGGCGGCCCCGCGTCCGGACACCCCCTCACACCGAGGCGGTCGTGTCCCCTTCCACGTCACGCGGGCGACCCACCGAGCACTGCACCAGCTGGCACGGGAGACCGGCACCAGCGTCTTCATGGTCGTGCAGGCCGCCCTTGCGACCCTGCTCACCAGGCGCGGAGCCGGCACCGACATCGCCATCGGCATCCCCACCGCCGGGCGCACCGACGAGGGCCTCGACGACCTGATCGGATTCTTCGTCAATACGCTGGTGCTGCGCACCAGGACCGACGGCGACCCGACCTTCCGGGAGCTGCTGTTCCGGGTGCGCAGCACGGACCTGGCGGCCTTCGCTCACCAGGAGGTGCCGTTCGACCACGTGGTCCAGACCATCAACCCGCCGCGCTCCCCCGCGTGGCACCCGCTCATCCAGGTGATGCTCGCATTCCAGAACAACGCGAGCGCCGAGCTCCACCTTCCCGGCCTGGAGGTCCGGACCGAGCCGGTGACGGAGGGGATCACCCGCTTCGACCTCCGATTCGAGCTGTCCGAGGGCTACACCGAACAGCGGAGACCGGACGGCATCGATGGCAGCCTCACCTACGCCCTCGACCTGTTCGTCCCCGCGGAAGCCGAGCGGCTGGCGCGGGAGTTCACCGAGCTGCTCGACGCCGTGGCCGCCGCTCCGGGTCTGCGGCTGAGCGAACTCGGCGGCGCAGCCGTCCATGAGCTGTCCAGCAGCCCGTCCGCCGGGCCGGGGCTCGCCGCTGCGGACGGCACCCGGATCGCCTTCGTCTGCTCCCCCTACGGCCAGCAGTGGGTCGGCATGGGGCGGACTCTGTTCCGTACCGAACCCGCCTTCCGCTCGGCCCTGGAGGAGTGCGACAACGAGCTGGCCCGGCACACCGGCTGGTCCCTCGTCCACGAGCTATTCCTTGACGAACCCGAAGCCAGGACGAACGACGTCGGCGTCATGCAACCCATCGTCTTCGCCATCCAAGTGGGCATCGCCCGCTGGCTGGAAGAGGCGGGCGTCCGCCCAGCCGCTGTCACGGGTCACAGCGTGGGCGAGATCGCCGCCAGCGTCATAGCAGGCATCCTCGACCTGCCGGACGCGGTCCGGCTCGTCCACCACTACAGCGATCAGCAACGCCGCGTGGCCAGCCCTCACAGCGGCATGGCCGTGGTGGAGCTGTCGGCCGTCGACCTCTCAAAGCATCTGCGAGGGCTTGAGGGGAGCGTGTCCGTCGCCGCGCGGAACGGCCCGCGGACCACCGTGCTGGCCGGTGACCGGTCCGAGTTGGAGGCCGTCGTAGCCAAGCTCCAGGCCGCGGACGTGCTGTGCGCGATGGTCCGAGTCGACCTGCCGGCCCATAGCCCGGCGATCGATCCGATCCTGGCGGACCTCGAACGGGCCATAGGTGAGCTCACCCCCAGGCCTGGCCGGATCCCGATGATCTCCTCGGTCACGGGGCAAGCGCTTGACTGGCAGCAGGCCACCGCGGGCTACTTCGCCCAGAACCTACGGCAGCCCGTCCTGCTGGCCGACTCCACCGCCCAGCTGCTGACGGGCCATGATGTACTGGTCGAGGTCAGCGCTCACCCGGTGCTCGCCCCGGCACTGTGGCAGAGCGTCGAGGAGTCCGGTACCGCCGCGACCGTCCTGACCACCATGCGCCGCGGCAAGGACGACCGGACGGGCCTCGTCGAGGTACTCAACGCCCTTGAACTGCTCGGCCTGAAGCTGGACTCCCCGGGCCGGCAGACTCGGTCGGCGTAGTCCCGATGAGCCGCGCCCACCCAGCAACCCTCAAGAAGTACCCGTCCGTGCTCGTGGTGTGCACGGGCCGAGAGGCGTTCCTCAACGACACGATCCCCGCCGACGTGCACGACATCCTCGAGCTCAAAGGGTTCGACGAAGACCTCGACGAAGCCATCGCCCGCTACTTCGCCCATGTGAAGCGAGTCCCGAACCGAAGGTAGGGTCACGTTTTCCCCGGTGAGGTGCGTGGCCGTCGGTCGGTAGGCATGCTCGGACCCGTCGTGTCGGTGTGGGGTGTGCTGGGAGGTGGCGGCTGCCGTCGGTGCCGGGCGTGCTGGAGAGGCGCGTGCGAGGCAATCGCACGACCTGCCGGAGCTGGACACGGACGGAGCGAACACGCCACAGTGGGACACCAGGGCCTCCTGATGGTTCGTTGCCTCGACATCACCGAACTGCGCAGGAGGCCCTTCTCCTGCGCGACGGCCACGGCGCGATCACCCAACGATCTTGATGCGCACGGAAGTTCTGGCGACAGCTGCGTCCCTCGGTTTGGGAATCGCTACTGATGACAGCTGTCTGCCCCACAGGCCGACTGAGACATGTGGTTCAGCGGTGCTCGGGGTTCTCGAAGTCGAAGCGGCAGCCGGCGTCCCAACCGGAGCGCTGGTTGCCGTGGGCGGGGATGCCGCCGGCGTCCTTGAGGAGGCGGGCCAGGTGGAGGAGGTTCCAGGTCATGAAGGTGGTGTTGCGGTTGGTGAAGTCGTTCTCCGGGCCGCCGGAACCGGGATCGAGGTAGGACGGTCCCGGGCCGGCCTCGCCGACCCAGGCGGCGTCGGCCTGCGGGGGGATGACGTAGCCCAGGTGCTGGAGGCTGTAGAGGACGTTCATCGCGCAGTGCTTGGCGCCGTCCTCGTTGCCGGTGATCAGGCAGCCGCCGACCCGGCCGTAGTAGGCGTACTGGCCCTGCTCGTTGAGGATGGACGAGCAGGCGTAGAGGCGCTCCACGACCTGCTTCATCACCGAGGAGTTGTCGCCCAGCCAGACCGGGCCGGCGAGGACGAGGATGTCGGCGGCCATGACCTGGGAGTAGACGACCGGCCACTCGTCGGTCTCCCAGCCGTGTTCGGTCATGTCGGGCCAGACGCCGGTGGCGATGTCGATGTCGACGGCGCGCAGGACGTCGACCTGGACGCCCTGGCGTTCCATGATGCCGGCGCTGAGGTCGATGAGGCCCTGGGTGTGGCTGCGTTCGGGGGAGCGCTTGAGGGTGCAGTTGATGACCAGGGCGCGCAGGTCGGCGTAGGACGTGGCGGGGTCGGGCATGACGTGCTTCTCCTTCGACGCGGCGGCACGTCGGCACGAGGCCACGGGGCCACGGGCACGGGTGGTGACGTCCTTCACTCCACCAGGGCGTCCGCCGGGGCGCGCGGTGGACTGGGCCACCTGCCGGAGGGCGCACCGCCCGGTGGGGTGCCGGGGTGGGCGGTGCGCCCTCCGAGTCTTCAGGGGGTGGCGGTCACGGTGTCGACGTGCTCGACGAGGTCGGCCTGGTTGAGTTCGGTGACCAGGTCGCGGTGGCGGCGGAGGTCGGCCTCGGTGTCCTCGGCGGCGTCGGGCTCGGGCTCGGTGACGAAGCGGACGCGGTCGGCGAGGGAGCGGGCGAGGTCGCGGGCGGCCTCGGCGGTGTCGGCGGTGACGACGAGGTAGCCGGCGCGGTCGAGGGACCAGCGGACCCGGGGGATGCTCTGGCCGGGCTTGAAGTTGAGGTGGAACTCGACGACGGCGGGGTGGTCCCCGACCTCGTCGGCGCCCTCGATGGTGACCAGGCGGCCGGGTTCCGCCTCGAAGAAGAGGACGGCCGCGGCGCCCTTGGCGGCGGGGCGGGCGGTGAGGGCTTCGAGCCGGCCGGCGGCCCAGGCGAGGCCGGCCTCTTCGAGGTCGATGCCGTAGACGGCGTCGGTCATGGTGTTGATGCGGTCGCCGCCGCGGCGGTTGTGGCTCTCGATGACGCGCGGGCCGGCGGGCGTCAGCTTGAGCTCGGTGTGGGAGAGGCCGTTGCGCAGGCCGACGGCGTCGAGGAATTCGGCGACCGTGCGGCAGACCTCGGCTTCCAGGTCGGCGCTCATGGTGGCGGGGATGATGTGGCCGAACTCGATGAAGCCGGTCCCGGTGAGCTTGTCGGCGATGGCGATCGGGACGTGGCGGCCGTCGAAGGAGAGCGCGTCGACGCTGATCTCGGGGCCGTCGAGGTACTCCTCCAGCAGGAAGCGCCCGAGGCCGAGGCCGGTGAGGTCGGCGTGGGCCCGCTCGGCGCCGGCGGCGTCCTCGATCTTGTGGATGCCGACGCTGGCGGAGCCACCGACGGGCTTGGCGATGACGGGGTAGCCGACGGTGTCGCCGAAGCGGGTGATGTCGGCCAGGGTCTCGGCGACGGCGGCCCGGACGGTGCCGACACCCTGGCTGTCGAGGTGGCGGCGCATCCGGCCCTTGTCGGTCAGCAGGGCGACGGTCCCGAAGCCCGTGCCGTCGAGGCCGAGGGCGTCGTTGAGCAGGGCGGCGGTGACGACGCCCTCCTCCTGGACGGTGACCACGGCGGCGAAGGGCTCGCCCTCGTGCAGCGCGCGGACGGTGTCCACCAGTTCCTGCGGGTCGGCGTGGTGGCGCAGCACGAGGCAGGTCTCGCCGTCGAGGGCGTCCTCGGGGATCTTGTGGAACTCCTCGGGGGTGTAGACGCAGACCGCCCGGAGTTCGAGGCGGCGGGCGCGCTCCAGTATGGGGGGCTTGGGCGAGACGAGGCAGACGCGCTTGGTCATGGGGCTTCCTTCTCCTGGTTGTTCTGCGGACGGCGTCCCGCGAGGGCGACGACGTCCTGGGCCAGCGCCGTGGTCGGGTCGAAGACCGGCAGGGCTTCGGCGTGGTGGCCGAGCACGAGCGGCAGTTCGGTGCAGGCGGCGACGATGATCTGGGCGCCGGCCTCGGCCATGCTGCGGACGGCGGGGGCGAGCGCGTGGGTGGCGGCTTCGAGCCGGCCCGCCTTGACGAGGCGGATGGCGCGCGTGACGCAGCGTTCCTGCATGAGGGCCGAGGGGACGATCGCGTCGATGTCCTGGTCCAGCAGGCCCTTCTGGTACAGGCCGGTGACGAGGGTGCCGGTGGTGGCGAGCAGGCCGACGCGGGTGACGGCGGGGGCGGCGCGGCGCAGCCGGTGGACGGTGGCGTCGATCATGCTGACGATGGGCACCGCGGAGCCGTCGCGCAGTTCCGGCAGGTAGGCGTGGGCCGTGCTGCAGGGCATGGCGATGAGGGTGGCGCCGGCCGATTCGAGCAGCCGGACGCCGTCGCGGAGCAGGGGCAGCGGGCTGGGGCCGTCGGCCAGGAGGGCGTCGGTGCGGTCGGGGACGGTGGAGTCGGACCAGACGAGGGTGCGCAGGTGGTCCTGGTCGCGGTCGGCGGGGGTGGCGCGGACGAGTTTGGCGAAGAAGTCCGCGGTGGCGGCCGGGCCCATGCCGCCGAGCACGCCGACGAGGGCGCCGCCGGTCGGAGCACCGGCCCCGGTCGGAGCGGCGCCCCCGGACGGCCTCGGGCGCTCGGGGACGCGGGCGGCGGCGGGTACGGGGGTGGGTGTGCTCATCGGTCGGCCACCTGTTCGGCCGGTCGGGCGAGCGGGTCGTTGCGCAGCATCGCCCAGGGGACGACTCCGGCGGCCAGCACGAGCGCGCCGACGAGCAGCCACAGCGGTGTGCCGTGGTCGAGGAGCGGCGCCACGATCAGCACCGGTCCGACGAGGTCCTGGCCGACCCGCCCGAGGTTGTAGAAGGACAGGTACTGCCCGAGCGCCTGCTTGGGGGCGAGTTCGAAGGAGAGCGGGGTGCTCGCGATGAAGAGGCACTCGCCGGCGGTGTGGATCAGCATGGCGACGACCAGCAGGGCGAGTGCCACCCAGGCGTGCCGTGCGGAGCCGGAGGCGGCGTACGCGAGGCAGGCCGCGAGGACGGCGAGGCCGCCCCAGACGGGGGCCCGCAGGGCGGCCGCGAAGTCGGCGAACATCCGGTTCACCGGGACCTGGGCCGCCATGGCGAGGGCGCCGTTGAGGGCGAGCAGGGCGGTGAGGCTCCAGGCGGGGGCGTTGGTGGCCTGGGTGACCCAGAGCGGCAGAACAAAGGCGAGCACCGTGTTGTGGGTCAGCGAGACGCCGTTGACGAGGGTGATGGCCAGGTAGCGGCGGTCGCGCAGCGGGGAGTTGCCGCCCTTGCGCCGCTGCTTGCCGTCGGTCGCGGCGGCCGGTGCGGGTACGGGGTCGGCCGGGACCTCGATCTTGGAGACCAGGTACGCGGAGACCAGGAAGGAGGCCGCGTTGATGCCGATGCCCAGCAGGTAGAAGACGTCGGAGCCGGTGACGACGGGCAGGGTGGCGGCGAGCGAGCCGAGCACGATGGCGCCGTTGCGGGCCGAGAACACCGTGCCGAGGATGGTCGCCCGGTCCTTGGCGTCGAAGATCCGGCCCATCAGCGACTGGTTGATCGGCCCGCTCGCCCGGTCGGCGGTGGTGACGACGCAGGCCAGCACGACGAACAGCCAGTACTGCTCGGCGAGCAGGTAGAGGCCGTAGCCGACGGCGCGCACGACGAACAGCACGATGAGGCTCTTCTTGGCGCCCACCCGGTCGGCCAGCGCACCGATGTGCGGTCCCGCCACGAAGGCGCAGAGGCTGCCGAGCGAGATCGCGAGGCCGACCGCGGTGACGTCGAATCCCCGGACGAGGGTGAAGAACAGCACCGAGGTGGCGGTGAAGATGCCGGTGCCGAAGGAGTCCGCGGTGACGCTGGCGAGCAGCAGCCTGGTCTCGCGGCGCTCCAGCATGAGGACGGTGCGCAGGCGCGTCCAGAGGGCGGGGTCAGTGCTCACTCGCGCCTTCCCGCCGTTCGGGTTCCTGCGGGGAGCCGGCCGCGCCGCCGGCTGCGGACGCGGCGAGTCCGGCGAGTTCGGCGATCAGCGGGATCGTCGGGGGGATCCGGTCGGCGGGGACGCCGAAGTCGACCAGGCAGGCGAGGTCGTCGACCCCGGCCGCGGCGGCGCGGTCGACCATGGTCCGGCAGGTGTCCGGGGAGCCGATCAGGGAGCCGCCGACGAGGTAGCGCTCGTAGGTGGCGTCCAGGAGTTCGTCGAGCAGGTCCTCGGGGATCTCGTCGTCGGGGATGACGTGTCCGCCGCTGATGGTGCCGCCGCCCTGGGCCGCCCGCAGTTCCAGCTTGACGGCGGAGCGCAGGTAGGAGCGGAACGGTTCGCGGCTGCGGGCCTCGGCCGCATCGGCGTCCCGGTCGAGGTGGGTGTGGAGCATGAGCGAGACCGTCCCGGCCGCCGGGTCGAGGCCGGCGTCGGCGCGGGCCTTGCGGTACAGCTCCACCTTGGCGGCGAGCTGGTCGAGGTCCTGGCCGATCAGGTGGGTGAGGACGTTGAGGCCGCGGGCGCCGGCGTCCTGGAAGGTGCGCGGGTTGCCGGAGGAGGTGATCCAGATCGGCAGGTCGGGCTGGACGGGGCGGGGGTGGAGCCGGGCGGCGAACGGCTTGCCGGTGCCGTTGGGCAGTTCCACCTCGTCGCCCCGCCACAGGGCGCGGACGGTGTCGATCTGCTCCAGCATCACCTGGTGGCGGGTGGCGTAGCGGTCCGGGGCGAGCACGAAGTCGTTGGCGTTCCAGCCGGAGCCGAAGGAGACGGCGGCCCGGCCGTTGGACCAGTTGTCGACGACGGACCAGTCCTCGGCGATGCGCACGGTGGTGTGCAGCGGGGAGATGAGGCTGCCGGCCCGCAGCTGGATGCGGGTGGTGGCGGTGGCGAGGGCGGCGCTGGTCAGGGCGGGGTTGGGGAAGACGCCGCCGAACTCGTCGAAGTGCCGCTCGGGGGTCCAGACCGCGTCGAGGCCGTGCGTGTCGGCCAGGCGGCTGGTCTCCAGGACCGTCCGGCACGTCTCGTCCGGGGCGGCCTCGCCCGAGGCGAAGAACATGACGCTGAAGCGCAAGGAACTCTCCTGTCGATCTGTCGATCTGTCGGTCTGTCGTTCTATTGTTCTGTCGTTCAGTAGGTCTGCCGGTGCGTGGGGTGGGGGCGTCAGGCCGTCGCGGGGGCGGTCCGCGTTACCGACCAGTGGTGGACGTGGCCGTGGACGGGGTGGCCCGGGACGGTCTCGCCGCACTCCAGGCGGTCGGCGGCGCCGGCCAGCAGGGCGTCGGTGCCGTCACCGGCGGGCCAGTGGATCTCGACCGTGTTGAGGCCCGGGTGCAGGTGCTCGGCGTCCACGGTGAAGGTCTCGCTCGTCCAGGCCGCGCCGAGTACGGTGCTGCCGACCTCCCGCCCGTTCACGGCGAGGGACACGGCCGCACCGAGATCGGCGGCGCCGGAGGCGGCGGCCTCACCGGCCCCGTCGACGCCGGACGGGCCCGGCGCGACCGGGAGCCGCCAGGTGACGTCAAGCACCAGCGGTGCCGGCTCGGCGAGGACCACCGTCGAGCGGGTGGTCGGGGCGGCGGCGCGCAGGTAGGCGGTGGGCCGGCCGATGGCGGTGTCGCGGCGCTCGTTGAACGTGGTGGCGAGGTGGGCGTCGGCGAGCAGGTCGGTGCCGGTGCCGTGCTCGGCCACCAGCAGCGTGCGGTAGCGCTCGCGCAGCCGGACGCCGCGGCGCTCCAGTTCGTCGAGCATGAGCTCGCGCAGCAGGTGGTCGGCCAGCTTGCCGTTGAGGCGGCCGTCGCCGACGACCATGTAGCGGCGGAAGGACGGGTCCCCGGTGGAGCGCTCGTAGGAGGCGCACATCCAGTTCGGGGCGGTCCGCGTCTGGTAGTCGAGGTAGTCCTCGAAGCGGTCGGCGACGGCGGGGTCGGTGTCGAGGGCGCGTGCCAGGTGATGGCGCAGGATCTCCTCGGGCTGGCCGTAGTGGGCGTTGTGCACGGCGGCGAGGAAGTGGGCGAGGGCGAGCCGGTCGGCCGCGGGCTGCTGGGGTGCGCCGTCCGCGGCCGACGGGGAGCCGGCGCCGGTCCCGAGGGCGGTGGTGAGGGCGCGGGCGACGGCGAGGGCCGTGGTGTGCAGGCCCTCCCAGGTGAGGTGGCAGTAGTCCAGGAACCAGCGGCGGCCGGGCACGGCGGCAGGCTCCCCGGCGCCGTCGCGGAACAGGGCGGCCTGGTCGACGACGTGGAAGCCGAGTTCGGCGCCCCGGGTGCGCATCCGGTCCTGGAGCGGGGCCAGGATCCGCGGCGAGTGCATGGCGAACGGGCTGACCACGGCGTCCTTGGCGGACTGCAGGGCGTCCAGCGCCTCCTCGGGGGTGGTGGCGCAGCGGGCCAGCAGGCGTTGGCCGACGGGGCTCGATCCGCCGTCGAGGGCGGTGAGTTCGGCGGCGAGGGTGCGGGCGCGGGGCAGGTCGCCGGCGTCGAGGGCCTGTTCGGCCGCGCGGCGCAGGTCGCGCCAGCGCGGCAGCCGGCCGGCGGGCAGTGCGGGGTGGTCGAGGGCGGGTTCGTCCTGCCAGTCGGCCAGGTTGAACTCGGGGACGACGAGGACGACCAGGCGGTCCCCGGCGATCCGGTGCAGGACGTCGAGGGCGGCGGAGCCGACGTCGGTGACGAGGTCGCGGAAGGCCGCGGCTGCCGCGGGGAAGCCGCCCCGGGTGAGCAGGGCGGCCAGTTCCTGCCGTTCGACGGGGGTGGGGTCGACGTTGTTCCAGTTGTTGCCGGCGTGCACCACGAGGGCGTCGGCGCCGAGGGCGCACGCGTCGGCGACGGTGCGGAGCAGTTGGGCGAGGGAGCAGTTGGTGCGGGCGAGGTCGAGGACGTCGAGCTCGACGGTGCCGGTCGCTTCGCCGAGGAGGCTCGCCAGGGAGTGCTCGGGGTCGAAGAAGTAGCCGCGGGTGGCGGATTCGCCGACGACGGCGACCCGGCGCCGGCCGGGGGTGAGCGGGAGTTCCGGCAGGTCGGCCCAGTAGCGCCAGTCCTCGCGGCGGGCGGGGTCGCGCTGCAGCCGGCCGTCGGTGAGCTGCCAGACGCCGACGGCGGTGCCGGAGCCGGTGGGGACGGGCAGGTCGGTGGAGCGGGTGGGCGGCAGGGCGAGCGTCTGCATCCGGGCGAGGGCCAGGGTGCCGTCGGGGCCGGACAGGAACCGGCTGAGGTGTTCGGTGGTGCTGCGGGTCGGATCGCTGTGTCGCATCGGTTCCCTTGGCGGTGTGGTCCGGTGTGGTCCGCGGGGTGCGGGGTGGTCCGCGGGGTGCGGGGTGGTCCGTGGGGGTGCGGCCGGGCGGCGGGCCGGTGCACGGGTGGCGGTGCGGCGGTGGGCCGGGCCCCGGTTGTGCCGGTGCGGTGACGGCCGGCGCGGGCCCGTACGGCGGTGACGGCCCGCGCGGTCCCGTACGGCGGTCCCGTACGGCGGAGGCGCGCGGTCGCCCGTGCCGGTCAACCGCCCCGGGCCGGCCGACCGTACGGGGGTGGTCAGGCGGGGTGCGCGGGCAGGTCGTAGAGGTCGAGCAGCATGTTGAAGGTGATGACCGTCATCAGCAGGTCGGTCTCGAACGGGACGTTGATCCGGAAGCCGGGGGCGGTGTACTGCCGTACCAGCTGCTCGACCCGGTCGGGGTCGAAGTAGCCGTCCGCCTCGATGCGTTCGCGGGAGACCAGGGCCTCGATGGCCGGGTCCTCCTGGCGGAGCAGGTGGGGGCTGCCGGGGGCGGTGAAGCCGAACTTCTCCCGGTCGACGATGCGGCGCGGGATCCAGTTCCGGGCGACCTGCTTGAGCAGGTACTTCTCCTCCAGCCCGTGGAGCTTGAGGTCGGGCGGCACGGTGGCGAGGAACTCGACGAGTTCGCGGTCGAGGAAGGGGTGGCGGGACTCCACGGAGTGGGCGAAGGCCATCCGGTCGCCGTGGTCGCCGAGCAGGTGGTCGCCGAGGCGGAGCTTGAGGTCGAGGTAGGAGCGGCGGTGCAGGTCGTGCAGTCCGACCAGGCGCTCGCGGTCGACCAGCGGGTGGTCGAGGCAGTCGATCTCGTCCTGGCGGGCGCGGACGGCCGCCGAGTAGAGCGCGCCCTTGGTGTGGCGGAACTCGGCGTCGTTGCGCTCGTAGAAGAAGTTCTCGTCGCCCCAGAGCCGGGCGCGCATCCGGGCCTCGCGCAGGTCGGCGGGCCGGCCGGTGGACTGCGCGCGGCGGATCGGGTCGAAGCGGTAGCCGATGTAGCCGCCGAAGAACTCGTCGGCGCCCTGGCCGGTGAGGACGACCTTGATGCCGGCCTGGTGCACGGCCTCGGAGAGCGCGTGGGCGGCGGAGTTGAAGGACTCCTTGAGCGGGCACTCGGTGTGCCGGACGACGGTGCGCAGCCGGGAGGATATCTCCTCGCCGTGGACGAAGCGTTCGTGGTGCCGGGTGTCGAGGACGCCGCTCATCAGCCGCTGGTAGTCGCTCTCGGAGAGTTCGCGCTCGGGGAAGGCGGCGGCGAAGGAGCGGATCTGCGCGTCCGGCATGAGGTGGCGCATGATGGCGCCGACCAGGGAGGAGTCGAGGCCCCCGCTGAGGTAGAGGCCGACCTCGACGTCGGCCTGCAGGCGCTTCTCGACCGAGCGGACGAGGAGTTCTTCGAGCCGGTCGACGTAGTACGACTCGTCGTGGCGTTCCAGGTCGGCGTCGGCCTGCGGGTAGGCGAGGTCCCAGTACGTCCAGACCTTGGGTTCGTTGCCGGGGCGGAACTCCACGGCGGTGCCGGGGGCCAGGCTGTGCACGCCCTCGAACATGGTGCGCGGGCTGACCAGGCCGGGGAGGGTCAGGACCTGGTCGAGTCCGACGAGGTCGACGCGGCGCGGGACGGCGGGGTGCTCCAGCATCGCCTTGATCTCGGAGCCGAAGACGAGTTGGCCGTCGTGGTGGGCCCAGAACAGCGGGGTGACGCCGAAGTGGTCGCGGGCGCCGAGGAAGAGCTGCTCGCGGTGGTCGTAGAGCACGATCGCGAACTGGCCGTCGAGCCGGGTGAGGAAGTCCCGTCCGAACTCCTCGTAGAGGTGCGGGATGACCTCGGTGTCGCAGCGGGTGTGCAGGGTGTGGCCGCGGCTGATCAGCAGGTCGCGCAGTTCGCGGTAGTTGTAGATCTCACCGGTGGTCATCGCGACGATCTGCCGGCTCTCGTCGTACATCGGCTGGCTGCCGGCCGCCAGGTCGTTGATCGCCAGGCGGGCGAAGGCGAAGGCGACCGTGCCGTCCACGTGGTAGCCCACCGACTCGGGACCACGGTGCGTAATCGCCGCTCCCATGGCCGCCAGCAGTTCCCGCGCCGCGCGCGGGTCGTGTCCGGGCCCGATGAACCCCCCGAGTCCACACACCGTCAACACCCCTTCGAGATCGTCGCTTCGCCGCCCCGGTTCCGGGCCGGCGGTCCGATCGACCCGCAGTCGGTCGGACCGCAGCCGTTGATCAGTCGGCAGCGTACCCTACTCTTGACCCGTCATGACCATGACTGTGCGCCAACTTACGGCCCCTTGCCCATCGGCATCGTGAACTCTGCCGGAGGCCCGTGAGCTTTGGGTATGGTGCATCGACCGTTGAGCGCCGGGGGGTGTCCCACAGGGCACGCCCGGTTCGGGAGGGGGCGACATGAAAAGGCTTGCGCTTGTGCCGGATCGGAGTCAGGATGCAGATGTCGCCAGGACACTGACGTCCCGCCTGGTCGACCGATTCCGCCTTTCGCCGGAGCTGCGAGCGGTCTCGGACGACCGGGAGTTCGTCACTTACCGTGACCTCGACCGGCGTTCGGCCGCGCTCGCGGGGCGACTCGTCGCCCTCGGCGTCGGGCCCGACCGCGTGGTCGCCCTTCACTGTGAGCGATCGGTCGACCTCGCCGTGGCGATCGTCGGAGTCATCCGTGCGGGCGGCGCCTGGCTGCCGCTGGCCACGGGCGACCCCGACCTCCGGATCCGCGACCTCCTGCGGGACGCCTCCCCCGTCGCCGTCCTCACCGACGACCCGGTGCGGCTGCGCGGGCTCGCCGGCGGCCTGCCCTGCCTGACCCCGCGCGACGGCTACGGCACCGGGTACGGCTACCGCACCGGCGCCGGGAACGGCACGATCACCGACATCGGCGGGACCGTGGCCGGAACCTCCGCGGGCCCCATCGACGCCGCCGCACCGGGCGATCTCGCGTACGTCATCTACACCTCGGGCTCCACCGGTCTGCCGAAGGGCGTCCTGACCGAGCACGCCGCCATCGTCAACCGCCTGGACTGGATGCAGGAACGGTTCCGCATAGGCCCCGGCGACGTGGTCGCGCAGAAGACCCCGTACACCTTCGACGTCTCGGTCTGGGAGTTCCTCTGGCCGCTGATGACCGGTGCCGAACTCGCCTTCGCCGCACCGGACGGCCACCGCGACCCCGGCTACCTGGCGGACTTCCTCGCCGAGCGCGCGGTGACGGTCACCCACTTCGTCCCCAGCATGCTCCGGGAGTTCCTGCGCTACCTGCCGCCCGGCGCCTGCCCGCGGCTGCGCACCGTCGCGGTCAGCGGCGAGGCCCTCGCCCCGGATCTCGTACAGCGCTTCTTCGAGCGCCTCCCGCACGCGGAACTGCACAACCTGTACGGCCCCACCGAGGCCGCCGTGGACGTGACCCACTGGCACTGCCGACCGGACGACCCGGCCGGCGCGCCCGTCCCGATCGGCCGCCCGATCACCGGCATCGAGCTGCTCGCGATCGGCGCGGGCGGTGCACAACTGCCGCCCGGCGAGGTCGGCGAGCTGTGCATCGCGGGCGCCGGCGTCGCCCGCGGCTACCTCGGCCGGCCCGAACTGACCGCCGAACGCTTCGTCCCGCACCCGGCCGACCCGGCCCGGCGGATGTACCGCACCGGCGACCTGGCCAGCCTCCGCCCGGACGGCGCCTGGCTCTACCACGGCCGCAACGACCGGCAGGTGAAGATCGGCGGCGTCCGGATCGAACTCGGCGAGGTGGAGGCCGCGTTCGCCACGCTCCCGTACGTCGAGGAGTGTGTGGTGCTCACCCGCACCGACGCCTCCGGCACCGTCGGCCTGCACGCCGTAATCGTCCCCGGGCCGGCCGCTCCACCGGCCGACTGGCGCGCCGACCTGCGCCGCACCCTGCCCGCCGGGTCGGTGCCCGCCGGACTCACCACCGTCGACGCGATCCCCCGCACGGCGCACGGCAAGGCCGACGTCGCCGCGCTGCGCAGCCTGGTGGAGGCGGCGGCGGAGCCCGTCCCCGCACCGGACGGCCCGGCCGCCGCGGACCTCGAACCGGTGGCGCGGCTCTGGGTGGAGACCCTGGGCACCGCCGCACCGCACTTCCTGGCGGCCGGCGGCACCTCGCTGCACGCGATCCGCCTGCTGGCGGGGGTCGCCGACCGCCTCGGCGTACGGATCCCGCTCGCCGACTTCCTCGCCGAACCCACCCTGGACCGGCTGCGCGCCCTGATCGCGGCGGGCGGCGCCGACGCGCCCCGGACGCCCGTCCGGGTGCCCAGGGACGGGCCGCTGCGGCCCAACCGCTACCAGGAACGGCTGTGGTTCCTCCAGGAGTTGGAGCCGCACAGCACCGCGATGAGCGCCCCGACGGCACTGCGGGTGACCGGCGCCGACCGGGCCCGGGTGGAAGGGGCCCTCGCCCGGCTGCTGGAGCGGCACGAGGTACTGCGCACCACCTTCGCCACCGTCGAGGGCGAGCCGGTCGCGCTGGTCGGCCCGCCGCCGGGGCCGCCGGTGTGGGAGCTGCGGGAGGGCCTCGACGAGGCGGGCCGCACCGAGGCGGCCCGCCGCGCGGTGGAGGAGCTGGCGCACGAGCCCTTCGACCTCGCCGCCGGCGCTCCGCTGCGGATCCGCGGCATCGGCTTCGACGGGCACGACCACCTGCTGCTGGCGGTCGCCCACCAGATCGTCGCCGACGGCTGGACCTGGTCGCTGCTGGCCGAGGAGCTGGTGCAGCTGCTCACCGGGGAGCGAACCGGGCCCGGCACCACCGGCCCCGAGACCGGCACCCGCTCCGCGGCCGACACCGGCACCGGGGCGGACGAGGAGCGTCTGCAGGTCGTCGACCACGCCGCCTGGCAGCGGGCCGAGGAGTCCGGACCGGCGCACCGGGCCGCCGTGGAGGCGTCCCTGGTGCACTGGCGCACCGTCCTCGCCCAGGCGCCGGACGGGCTGGAGCTGCCCAGCGACGGACCGCGCGGCGCCTCCCTCAGCGCGCCCGCCGGCAGCGTCGACCTGCCGTGGTCGCCGGGCTTCCCCGACCGGCTGCGGGCGCTGTGCCGCGAGCGCCGGGTGACCGAGTTCACGGCGCTGCTCGCCGGCTACACCGGCTGGCTGGCCCGGATCTCCGGGCAGGAGACGGTGGTCGTCGGCACCCCGATGGCCCACCGCACGCCCGAGTGGACCGCGGAGCTGGCCGGCTACTTCGTCACGACCGTGCCCCAGTGCCTGGAGGTCGACGAGGACGCGACCTTCGACGCGCTGCTGGAGCGCGCCCGCACGTCCGTCCTCGACGGCCAGCGGCACTCGGTGGTGCCGATCGAGCGCATCGTCGCCGAGGTCGGCGGCCGGCGCGGGGCCGACCGCCTGCCGATCTTCCAGAACCTGTTCGTCTTCCAGAACATGCCGGCCTGGCGGCGGGAGGCCGACGGCGTGGCCGTGCAGGTCCTCCAGTACCCGCCCCGGCACACCCACTACGACCTGAAGTTCGAGGTCTTCCCGCTGAGCACGGCGTACGAGGCGCGCCTGGTCCACGCCCGGGGGCGCATCTCCGCCGAGCGCGCCGCCCTGATGGCACGCCAGCTCGCCGCCTTCGTCGAGGCCGCGGTGGACGCCCCCGGTGCGTACCTCGACGAGCTCCCCCTCTGACCTCCCCGACGAGCGCCCTCCCCGACGAGCTCCCTCTCCGACGGGCGCCCTCTCCGACCTCCCCGACGAGCTCCCCTCCGGCCTCCCCGACAAGCTCACCCCCCCGACCTCCCCGACACCTTCCGCAGGGCAGCCCAGATCCCACGATTGGACCCACACCGAGATGACGCACGCCCGCGATTCGCACCTGCCCCCGACCACCGCGCCCGTCCGCACACCCGACCGCACCGTTCCCGCCCTGATCGAGGCCACCGCCGCCCGGACCCCGCACGCGACCGCCCTCGTCCGGGGCGGCGAGGAGTGCACCTACGAGCAGCTCGTGACGCGGTACACCGCCGTGGCCCGCGGGCTGCTGGCCGCCGGGGTGGGCCCCGGCGAGGTGGTCGCGGTGCGCGGCGGGCGGTCCGTGGAGACCGTCGTGGCCATGCTGGGCGTCCTGCGGGCCGGCGCGGTGCTGACGATGCTCGACGTCACCCAGCCGGAGGGCCGGGTCCGCGACGTGCTCGCGAGCGCACAGCCACGGCTGCTGGTCGACACCACCGACGACACCACGGCCGGCCTCACCGACGACACCACGGCCGGCCCCACGAACGGCACCGCCACCGAAGCCGCCGACGGCGCACCCACCGGCGCGGTGCGCAGCGTCCGCCCGGCCGAGCTGGACACCCCGCAGGCCCGCGGCACCGCGCTGCCCGAGGCGGACGTCGAGGCGCCCGCCTACCTGTGCTTCACCTCCGGCACCACCGGCGAGCCGCGCGGGGTGCTGGGCTGGCACGGGGCGCTGACCCAGTTCTGCACCTGGGAGCAGGGGGCGCTGGAGCTGGCCGGGGGCGACCGGGTCGCGCAGATGGCGGCGCTGACCTTCGACGCCGTGTTCAAGGACCTCTTCCCGGCGCTGATCGGCGGCGCCACGGTGTGCCTGCCGCCCACCGACCGGCCCTTCGTGGACGTGGCGCAGGTGCTCGACTGGCTGGGCGGCGCCGGGGTGACGGTGGTGCAGACCGTGCCGAGCGTGCTGTCCGCGCTGCTGGCCGAGCTGCCCGCCGGGGCCCGCTTCCCGGCGCTCCGGCTGGTCTGCCTGTCGGGCGAGCCGCTGCCGGGCAGCCTGGTCAACCGCTGGCGGGCGGCGACCGGGGCGGACACCCGGTTCGTCAACCTGTACGGGACGACCGAGGCGACGATCCTGAAGGCCTGGTACCCGGTGCCGTCCGGGGAGGTGGCGCCCGGGATCATGCCGGTGGGCACCGCGACCGAGGGCGCCGAGCTGCTGGTGGTCAACCGGCGCGGGCGCCGCTGCGGGGTGGGCGAGCCGGGCGAGGTGCTGATCCGCACGCCGTTCCTGACCCGCGGCCTGTGGCGGCCGGCCGACGGCACGCCGCCGCTGTTCGAGGTGAACCCGCTCAACCCGGACGACCCGGCGGACCTGGTGCAGCGCACCGGTGACCTCGGCCGGATCGGCCCGTCCGGCGACCTGGAGATCCACGGCCGCGCGGACGACCAGGTGAAGGTGCTCGGGGTGCGGGTCCACCCGGCGGAGGTCGGCGCGGTGATCCGCCGCCTGCCCGGGGTCGAGCAGGCCGCCGTGGTGGCCCGGTCGGGGGCGGACGGCACCGAGCTGGTCGCGTACGTGGTCGCGGCGCAGGGAGCCGGCGCGGACGCCACCCCGGACACCGCCCCGGACGGGGTCCCGAACGCGGCCCCGAACGCCGCCCCGGACGCCGCAGCGGTGCGCCGGCACGTGGCGCAGCACGGTTCGAACGCGATGGTCCCGGCCCACGTGGTGTTCCTGGAGCGGCTGCCGCTGACCGGGCACGGCAAGCTGGACCGCGCGGCGCTGCCCGAGCCCGGCGCCGAGGCCGGACCCGCCGGGCCGGAGGGCGGCGCGGACGAGGGCGAGTGGAGCGCGACCGAGCGTCAGGTCGCCGCGCTCTGGTCGGAGGCGTTCAAGAAGGAGATCACCTCCCGGCACCGGGACTTCTTCGAGCTCGGCGGGCATTCGCTGATGATGGCCCGGCTGCTGGCCCGGATCCGGCGGACCTTCGCGGTGGAGCTGAGCCTGCCGACGCTGTTCGAGTCCTCGACGGTCGCCCGGCTCGCGGCGGCGGTGGACGCGGCCGCGCGCGACGCGGCGCCGGTCGGGGCGGACGAGCTGGTGCCGGTGGAGCGGGGCGGGGAGCAGCCGCTCTCCCCCGAGCAGGAGGGCCTGTGGTTCCTCCAGCAGTTGGACCCGGGCAGCTCCGCCTACAACATGGCGGGGGTGTTCGAACTGCCGGACACCGTCGGGGAGGAGGACGTCCGGGCGGCGTTCCTGGCCCTGTGCGGGCGGCACGAGGCGCTGCGGCTGCGCTTCCGGGAGGTCGACGGGCGCCCGGTGCAGTCGGTGGGCGGGGCCGCGGTGGACTTCGCGGCGCTGCCGGCGGCCGGCGACCGGGCGGCGGGTCTGGCCGCGCTGGCCGCCGGGTCGGCGGTGCCGTTCGACCTGGTGGCCGGTCCTCCGGTGCGGGTGCGGGCCGTCCGGGTGGCCGGCGGCGGGCTGCTGGTCGGCCTGACGGTCCACCACCTGTGCTGCGACGGCGTGTCGTGGAGCCTGCTGGCGCAGCAGGCCGACGCGCTGCTGGCCGGCGCCGACGACGGGACCGCGGCCCCGGCCGGTGCGAGGCTGCAGTTCGGCGACTACGCGGCCTGGCGGGCGCGCCGGGCGGACGCCGCGCGCACCGAGGCCGATCTGGCGTACTGGCGCGGGCTGTTGGCCGACGCGCCGGACCTGGACCTCCCCCGGGGCCGGCCGGTGCCGGGCTCGCGCCCGCACCAGGCGCGGGTGCTGCGGGTGCCGGTGGCGCCGGAGGTGTCGGGCCGGCTGGCCGAGCTGTGCGTCCGGGCCGGGGCCACCGAGTACATGGCGATGATGGCCGTGCTCGCGGTCGCGCTCGGCCGCGCGGCGGGGCAGGACCAGGTGGTCGTCGGCAGTGACAGCGTGGGGCGGGACCGCGAGGAGCTGGAGGAGGTCGTCGGCTTCTTCGTGCGGACCCACGCCTACCGCTTCGACCTGTCCGGCGACATCGCCTTCGAGGAGGCGCTGCGCCGGGTCCGGGCGGTGCTGGTGGAGGCCGGCGGGCACCGGGACGTCTCCTTCGCCCGGGTCGTGGAGGCGGTCTCGGCCGCCCGGGGCGGGGAGCGCCGCCCGCTGTTCTCGGTGATGCTGCGGATGCCGCCGCGCGAGGAGCTGCCGCGCGAGGCCGCGCTGCTGCGCCCGGTGGACGTGGTGGCCGGGACGGCGGACGGTTCGGGCTCCGCGCCGACGGCGAAGTTCGACCTGACGGTGGTGGTGCGGCCGGAGGCCGCGGGCACGGTGCTGGACCTGGAGTACGACGCCGACACCGTGCAGCCGGAGTTCGTGGCGGCGCTGGGCGGGCGGCTGACCCGGCTGCTGGCGTTCGCCGCCGAGCAGCCGGCGAGCCCGTTGGGTCTGGTCGGTCGGGCGGGGCACCCGTTCGCCGCGGAGCTCGCCGCCGAGGAGCTGGTCCCGGTCGCGGAGCGCTTCCGGCAGCAGGCCGCGGCGGCCCCGGAGGCGGTCGCGGTGTCCTGGGCGCAGGGCGCGGTGACGTACCGGGAGCTGGCGGCGGCGGTGGGGCGCGCGGGCCGGGAGATGGCGTACGGGGAGCGGATCGGGGTGCTGGGCGGCAAGTCGCCCGCGACCGTCGCGGCCCTGGTGGCCGCCCTGGCCACCGGTGCGGTGGTGCTGCCGCTGGACGACGGGCTGCCCGGGCCGCGCCGGGCGTCGATGCTGGAGAAGGCCGGGGTGCGCCGGGTGCTGCTGGCCGAGCCGTCGGCCGCCGAGGACGTGCCGGCGGGCGTCGAGCTGCGGCGCACCGCCCCCGGCGGGCCGGGCGCGGAGCCGTCGGGGCCGCTGCCGGCCGTGAAGCCGGAGGACCCGGCGTACGTCTTCTTCACCTCCGGGACCACCGGTGAGGCGAAGGGCGTCCTGGGCTCGCACCGCGGCCTGGACCACTTCGTGGACTGGGAGGCCGCCGAGTTCGGCATCCGCCCGGGCGACCGGGTGGCGCAGCTGACCACGCTCTCCTTCGACGCCGTGCTGCGCGACGTGTTCGTGCCGCTGGCCACCGGGGCGACGCTGTGCCTGCCGCCGACGGCCTCGCTGGACGACACGGCGCGGCTGGTGGACTGGCTGGTGCGCGAGCGGGTGACGGTGCTGCACACCACGCCGAGCGTGGTGGCGTCCTGGCTGCGGGAGACCGACGCGTCGACGCCGCGGCTCACCGACCTGCGGCTGCTCTGCCTGGCGGGCGAGCCGCTGACCGGGCGGCTGGTGCGGGACCTGCGGGAGCGGCTGCTCGGCCCGGGGGCGGAGGTCGTCAACTTCTACGGCCCGACCGAGACCACGATGATCAAGACCTTCCACCGGGTCGGGGCGGAGCAGGACGCCGGCCCGGTGCCGGTGGGCCGGGCGCTGCCGGGCGCGCAGGTGGTAGTGCAGGGCCCGGACGGGTACCTCTGCGGCCCCGGCGAGCGCGGGGAGATCGCCGTGCGGACGCCGTACCGGACGCTCGGGTACCTGGGCGACACCGGTGCGAGCGCGCAGTTCCGCCGCAACCCGCTCGCCGCGGACCCGGACGACCTCGTCTACCACACGGGTGACCTCGCGGTGGTCGGCGCGGACGGCGCGATCCTCGTCGAGGGCCGGCGCGACGACCTGCTGAAGGTGCGCGGCGTGCGGGTGCACCCGGCCGAGGTCGCGGCCGAGATCGCCACCCACCCCGAGGTCCGGCAGGTGCACGTGGACCTGGACAAGGACGGCGACGGCACGCTCGTCGCCTACGTGGTCCGCACCCCGGGGGCGACGCCGAGCACGGAGTCGCTGCGCGCGTACGCCCGCGAGCGGCTGCCGCTGGCCGTGGTGCCCGGACTGTTCCTGTTCGTGGAGCGGTTCGCGCTGCTGCCCAACGGGAAGCTGGACCGCTCCTCGCTGGGCGGCGGCGCCACCGGGGCCGAGGCGGAGCGGGTGGAGCCGCGGGACGACGCCGAGTCGGTCGTCTGGACGCTCTGGGCCGACCTGCTCGGGCACCGGGAGTTCGGCGTCACCGACGACTTCTTCGCGGTCGGCGGGCATTCGCTGCTGGCCACCATCCTGCTGACCCGGCTGCGCAAGAAGACGGGCGTGTCGCTGTCGCTGCGGCGGCTGCTGGAGACGCCGCGCGTCGACCGGCTGGCGGAGGCCGTGCGCGAGCTGACCGCCGGGCCGGCCGAGCACGCCGGGGACGTCCTGCTGACCCTGCGGCAGGGTGCGCCCGGCGGGCCGGTGCTGTTCCTGGTGCACCCGGTCGGCGGCGACGTGCTCTGCTTCCGGGAGCTCGCCGCGGCGCTGCCGACCGCCTTCACCGTGGTCGGGGTGCGGTCGCCGGGGCTGGAGACCGGCACCCTGCCCACCACCGTGCAGGAGATGGCCGCGGCGTACCTGCACGACGTGCTCAAGGTGCAGCCCGAGGGGCCGTACCACTTCGCGGGGTGGTCGATGGGCGGCACGGTCGCCTACGAGATGGCCCGCCAGCTGTCCTTCGAGGGCGTGCCGACCGCCTCGCTGGTGCTGCTCGACAGCTACGCGCCGGGCTCGCGGGCGTTCGCGCACTTCGCGGGCGCGCCGGAGGAGCGGGTGGCGTCCTTCGCCCGCGACCTGGAGCGGATGACCGGCGAACGGGTCGACACCGCGCTGCTGCGCGGGGAGCGGCCCGCCGAGGGCGACGAGCAGGAGTCGCTGAAGCGGCGGTTCGGCGTCTTCGACGCCAACGCCCGGGCGCTCGTCGAGTACCGGATGCGCCGGGCCCGCCTGCGCGACACCCGGATCGCCCTGGTGCTGGCCGGGGCGCAGGAGCGCCCCGACGGCACCGACGCGACCCTCGGCTGGGAGGCGGCCCTCGGTACCGGGGTCGCGTCGGCCACCGTGCCGGGCGTCGACCACTTCACCCTGGTGCAGGGGCCGGGGGCCGCTGCCACCGCCCGGGAGATCGCCCGCGCGGTCGCCCCGGACACCGAGTCGCAGAACGGGGACCGGGCATGACCGGCACGACACCGCCGCGCTTCCGCTCGTACGGGGCGCGCGACCTGGACGCCCTGCTGGACCGCTCCGGGGCCGACGCCGAGACGAAGCTGCAGACCCGGGCGGTGGCCGCGGTGCTGCCGTTCCGGACCAACAGCTTCGTCCTCGACGAGCTGATCGACTGGGACAGCGCCCCCGACGACCCGCTCTTCCGGCTGGTCTTCCCGCAGCCCGACATGCTGGCCGTGGACGAGCTGAAGACCGTGACGGACCTGCTGCGCGAGAACGCCGAACCGGCGCGGCTCAACCGCGCCGTCCGGGAGATCCGGGCCGGGCTGAACGCCCACCCGGCCGGCCAGACCGACCGGAACGTGGCCAGCTGGGAGGGGCGGCCGCTGTCCGGGGTGCAGCACAAGTACCGCGAGACGCTGCTGTACTTCCCGCGCCAGGGGCAGACCTGCCACGCGTACTGCACGTACTGCTTCCGCTGGGCGCAGTTCGTCGGCAGCCCGGAGCTGAAGATCGCGGCGGAGAAGGAGGACGCCGGCGCGCTGGCGTCCTACCTGCGTCACCACCGGGAGATCAGCGATGTGCTGGTGACCGGCGGGGATCCGCTGATCATGAGCACCGCCAACCTGCGCCGGGCCCTGGAGCCCTTCCTCGCCCCCGAGTTGGCGCACATCCGGAACATCCGGCTGGGCACCAAGGCGCTCACCTACTGGCCGTACCGCTTCACCAGCGACGACGACGCGGACGACCTGCTGCGCCTGTTCGAGGAGATCCGGGCGGCCGGCAAGCACCTCGCCGTGATGGCGCACGTGACGCACCCGCGCGAGCTGGAGCCGGAAGCGGTGCGGCGCGCGGTCGCCCGGGTCCGCGCGACCGGGGCGGTGGTCCGCACCCAGGCCCCGGTGATCAGGACGATCAACGACGACGCCGCGGCCTGGCAGCAGCTGTGGACCCGCTCGCTCGCCCTGGACGCCGTGCCGTACTACATGTTCGTCGAACGGGACACCGGGCCGCGGCACTACTTCGAGGTCCCGCTCGTCCGGACCTGGGAGATCTACCGGGACGCGCTCGCCGGGGTGACCGGGCTGGCCCGCACCGTGCGCGGGCCCTCCATGTCCGCCACCCGCGGCAAGGTCGTCGTCGACGGGGTGGCGGAGGTCGCCGGGCGGCCCGCGATCGCACTGCGCTACCTGCAGGCCCGCGACCCGGCGATCGTCGGGCGCCCGTTCTTCGCCGCGTACGACCCGCGGGCGACCTGGGTCACCGACCTGGAGCCGCTGTTCCCCTCGGACGCGCCGTACCTCGACCAGCAGGATCCCGCACCCGACGTCCGCACCTCACCCCAGGAGTAGCCGCATGACCGGGACCACAGCCCTGCCCCACGTGGTGGAGGCGGGCTCCGCCACCGACCTGGTGGACCTCATCGGGCGCGACCGCGACGAGCTGCGCGCCCTGCTCGACACCCACGGCGCGATCCTCTTCCGCGGTTTCGGCGTCGGCGGGGTGGACGGCCTGCAGCGGACCGTCGCCGCACTGTCCGGGGAGGCCCTCGCCTACACCGAGGCGTCCTCCCCGCGGACCGCGATCAGCGGCAACGTCTACACCTCCACCGACCACCCCGCGGAGGAGGAGATCTTCCTCCACAACGAGAACTCCTACCGCGACGTCTGGCCGATGACGCTGTACTTCTACTGCCTGCAGCCGCCGCTGACGCTCGGCTCGACGCCGCTCGCCGACACCCGGCGGCTGTCCCGGGCGATCGACCCGGCCGTCCGGGAGGAGTTCACGCGCCGCCGCTGGAGCCTGGTCCGCAACTACCACCCGAACTTCGGCGTCCCGTGGCGGGAGGTGTTCGGCAGCGACACCCGCGAGGGCGTCGCCGCGTACTGCCGGCAGCACGGCCTCGTCCCCGAGTGGACCGGCGGGGACGGCCTGCGCACCCGCGCGGTGCGCGACGCCGTGCACCGCCACCCGCGCACCGGCGAGGAGGTGTGGTTCAACCACATCACCTTCTTCCACGTCACCACCCTGCCGGAGGACGTCCAGGAGGGCCTGCTCGCGCTGTTCGGCGAGGACGGCCTGCCGACCAACACCTACTACGGCGACGGCGGCCGGATCCCCGACGACGTGATGGCGCACCTGCGCGACTGCTACCAGGACGCCAAGGTCCGCTTCGACTGGCGCAAGGACGACGTGCTGGTGGTCGACAACATGCTGGCCAGCCACGCCCGGGAGCCCTACACCGGCGACCGGCGGATCGCGGTCGCCATGGCGGAACCCCGCTCCTCCCGCTGAGGACCCGCCGAGGACCCGCCGAGGACCGCCCGCCCGACAAGGAGAACAGCGATGACGGACAACACCCCCGAAACCCCCGCCCGCGGACCGGTGATCCTCGGGATCTCCGCCCACTTCCACGACTCCGCGGCGGCCCTCCTGGTGGACGGCCGACTGGTGGCCGCCTCCCACGAGGAGCGCTACACCCGCCGCAAGCAGGACCCGGACCTGCCGATCAACGCCGTACGGGACTGCCTGGACCAGGCCGGCCTGCGGATCACCGACGTCGACTGCGTCGCCTACTACGAGGACCCGGTCAAGAAGCTCCACCGCCAGCTGTGGACCGGCCTGCCGGCCTTCCCCGACACCAGCCCGGCCGCCCTGTACCGGCTGGACGCCGACCGCGCCCGCCGGGAGATCCGCGACCTCCTCGGCTGGGACGGCCCGGTCGAGTTCGTCGACCACCACCTCTCCCACGCGGCCAGCGCCTACTACTACTCCGGCTTCGAGGACAGCGCCGTGCTGACCGTCGACGCGGTCGGCGAGTGGGCGACCACCAGTTGGGGCACCGGCCGCGGCGCCTCCCTCGAACTCGTCGAACAGGCCGAGTTCCCGCACTCGCTGGGCCTGCTGTACAGCGCCGTCACCGGCTACCTCGGCTTCGAGGTGAACGAGGGCGAGTACAAGGTGATGGGCCTCGCCCCGTACGGCGAGCCGCGGTTCCGCGAGCAGATCCGCCGGCTCGTCGAGCCCACCGAGGACGGCTCGTTCCGGCTCGCCCTCGACTACTTCGACTTCACCGACCCGGACGGCATGCTCGGCGAGCGCTTCGAGCAGCTGCTCGGCGTACCGCCGCGGGTCCCCGAGTCGGAGATCGAGAAGGTGCACTGCGACCTCGCCCGCAGCATCCAGGTGGTCACCGAGGAGGTCCTGCTGCACATGGTCGAGCGGGCCCACCGGCTCTCCGGCAGCGAGAACCTCTGCATGGCCGGCGGCGTCGCCCTCAACGTGGTCGCGGTCCGCCGCATCGTCGAGGAGGGCCCGTTCGCCCGGGTGTTCGTCCAGCCGGCCTCCGGCGACGCGGGCGGCAGCCTCGGCTGCGCCGCGGTCGCCCACCAGCGGCTCACCGGCGAACGGCCCGCCCAGGGCCGCCAGCGCTCGGCGCTGCTCGGCTCCGGCACCGACGCCGACGAGATCGCCCGGCTGCTCGGCGCGTACGGGGCACGGACGTTCGACGACTTCCGGGGCGACGAGCCCGGCCTGCTCGCCGCGGTCGCCGGCCGGCTGGCCGACGGCAAGGTGATCGGCTGGTACCACGGCCGGGAGGAGTTCGGACCGCGCGCCCTCGGCGGGCGCTCCATCCTCGCCGACCCGCGCGGGGACGACACCCGGGACCGGATCAACGCCTCGGTGAAGATGCGCGAGGCCTTCCGTCCGTTCGCCCCCGCCGTCCTGGCGGAGCACGCCGCGGAGCACTTCCGGCTCGACCACGAGTCGCCGTTCATGCTGGAGACCTGCGAGGTGGTGTCGCCCCTCGACCTCCCGGCGATCACCCACGTCGACAAGTCGGCGCGCGTCCAGACCGTCACCGCGGAGGCCAACGGCCGCTTCCACCGGCTGATCTCGGCCTTCGCCGACCTCACCGGCTGCCCGCTGCTGCTCAACACCTCCTTCAACCTGCGGGGCGAGCCGATCGTCCACACCCCGGTCGACGCCCTGCTGTGCTTCCTCCGCTCGGACATCGACTGCCTGGTGCTGGACGACTTCGTGCTCGACCGCACGGACCTGCCCGCCTCCTGGGTCACCTGGTTCAAGGGCACCCGGCCGCCGCGCCGCAGCCGGGTGAGCGACAGCGTCTACACCCTGCTCTGAGCAGCCCGTCCCGGCGGCTCCCCGGTCCGGGGAGCCGCCGGGGCCGACCGGCCGTGGGGGACCACGGGGCCCGGGCCGGCCGTCCGCGGCGGACCACGGGCCCGGGGGAACCGCGGGACCCGTTCCGTTCGTCCTTCCGGGTGCCAGGTCCCCCATGGGGGGCGGAGGTGAGCTCGATATGGAGACCTTCGAACGGACGCGGGCCCGGTGGGCGGCCCTCCCCCGCTCCCGCCGGATCGCCGCCGCGGCCCTCGCCGCGGTCGCCGCCGCGCTGGCGGTACTGCTTGTCGCCGTCCTCGTACCGGGCGGCTCCCCGGCACCCGGTGGCTCCGGGCCGCCGACCGCCGCGCCGACCGCGCCCGCCGCCCCCACCGCGCCGGACGGCTCCGGGCCACCGCCGGGATCGCCGTCCGGGTCGCCGGTGTCGCCGCTCACCGGGCTGCCGGGCAGCACGGGCCGGACCCTCGCCCTGAAGATCGACAACGCCCCCGCCGCCCGGCCGCAGACCGGCCTGGAATCGGCCGCCGTCATCTACGCCCTCCCCGTCGAGGGCGGGCTCTCCCGCTTCCTCGCCGTCTACGACTCCGCCCACCTGCCGCCCGCCGACCGGATCGGCCCGGTGCGCAGCGCCCGCGAGAGCGACCTGCCGCTCCTCCAGCAGTACGGGCGGGCGGGCTTCGTGTACTCCGGCGCGCAGAGCGCCTTCCTCCCCGTGCTCGCACAGGCCGACCTGCACACCTGCGCCCCGCCGCAGTGCGACGCGTTCCTGCGCACCGGCGACCGGGCTGCGCCGTACAACCAGTACGCGGTGCCCTCGCGGGTCCTGAGCCGGGTCCCGGACGCCGTACCCGTGCACGACGTGGGCTTCCGCTTCGGACCCGCCCCCGCGGGCGGGGTGCCGACGGCCTCCCTCACCGCGCGGATGCCCGCCGCCTCGTTCACCTTCACCTGGTCCGCGGAGCGGGGGCAGTACCTGGTGGCCATGGACGGCCGGCCCGCCCTGACCGCGGACGGTGCGCGCCTGGCGGCGTCGACCGTCGTGGTGCAGCACGTCGACGCGGCCGAGTCACCGCGCGGACTGCGGGACTCCTCGGGCCGGCTCACCCCGTACGCGCCGACCGTCGGCGGTGGCGAGGCGGTCGTGCTCCGCGACGGCCTGGCCTTCCGGGGCACCTGGTCGCGCCCGGACGCCGCCGACGTCACGGAGTACACCTCCGCCGGGCAGCGGACGGCCTTCGCCCCCGGGCCGGTCTGGATCGTCCTGGAACCGCACTGAGCCGCCCGGCGGTCCCGGGTCTGTCCGGTCGGCTGCGGTTGGCCACGGTTCGCCGCGGTCGGCTCCGGTGGGCCGGGGCGGGTCAGGGCTCGAAGCGGACCCGGGGGTCGAAGTTCGCCCGGCGGGCGGCGCGGCGCAGCACCGCCAGCACGGCCGGTCCGACCAGCAGCACCGCCACGAAGGTGGTGACCGCGCGGCCGGTGTCCCAGCCGAGGGAGGTGGTGGCGTCGAAGAGCAGGTAGCGCTGCCACTGCTCGGTGAAGGGCAGGCCGGGGAGGTAGGCGATGGAACTGTGCGGATCGAGGGAGAACGGCCAGAAGGACAGGTTGAGCAGGAAGCCGAAGAGGTAGCCGGAGAACGAGCCGTAGACCGCCAGCAGGACGATCTCGGCCCGGCCGCGGGCACGCGGCAGGAGGCCCGCGAGCATGCCGACGAAGGCGCAGCCGAACATCTGGTACGGCATCCAGGGGCCGACACCGCCGGTGAGCAGCGCGGAGGCGAACAGCGAGGTGCAGCCGAGGGTGAAGCCGAAGCCTGGGCCGAAGACCCGTCCGGCGAGGACGAGCAGGAAGAACACCGTCTCGACGCCCGCCGTGCCGGCGCCGAGCGGGCGCAGCGCGGCGTTGACGGCGGAGAGGACGCCGAGCATCGCGAGGGCCTTGGCGTCGATGCCGCCGGCCGAGATCTCCGCGATCACCACGGCCAGGACGAGCACCAGCAGGGCTCCGAAGATCAGCGGGGGCGCGTAGGCGGAGCCGAACCGGCCGGGGGCGACGACGAAGGGCCAGGTGAAGGCGACCAGTCCGACCAGGGCGGCGCCGACCACGGCGATCCTGGCCCGCCCGGGGACGCGGACCGCGCGGATCCGGCCGGTCACCGCTCCGCCTCCGCCCCGGCGAGCGCCGCCGCCACCTGATGGACCGTCAGGTACGGCAGCGGGGCGAGGATCTTGGCGGTCTGCGGGGCGAAGGTCGGCGAGGAGACCACCACCTCCGCGCTGGGGCCGTCGGCGACGACCTCTCCCCCGGCCAGTACCACCACCCGGTCGGCGGCCGAGGCGACGAACTCCACGTCGTGGGTGGAGACCACCACCGTGCGGCCCTCGGCGGCGAGGTCGTCGACGATCCGGATCAGCGCCTCCTTCGCGGTGTAGTCGAGGCCGCGGGTGGGTTCGTCGAGCAGGACGACCTGTGGGGAGGCGGCGAGTTGGACGGCGAGGACGAGGGCGAGCTGCTGGCCCTCGGAGAGGTCCCGCGGGTGGGTGGCGTCGGCGATGCCGGGGGCCAGCCGGTCCAGCAGGCCCCGCGCGCCGGGGGCGGCCTGTGCAGCGACCGCCCGCCCGGGCCCGGCCCCGGACTCGGCGTCGGACCCGAACCCGAACCCGAACCCGAACTCGGCGTCGGCCTGGGCGAGTTCCTCGGCCACGGTCTCCAGGTAGAGCAGGTCGGTCGGGGTCTGCGGGACGAGGCCGACCAGTCGGCGGGCCTCGGTGGCGGAGAGCCGCTTGGGGTCGCGGCGGTCCGCGCCGACCGCCACGCTGCCGCCCTGCCGGGGGCCGGAGCCCTGGAGGGCCCACAGCAGCGAGGACTTGCCGGATCCGTTGCGGCCCATCAGCGCCGTCACCTCGCCGGCCCGCAGGTCGAGCGAGACCTCCCGGACGGCCGGGGTCCGGCGGTGGCGGACCTCGACACCGCGCGCGCTCAGCAGGGTCGCACCCGGCTCGGGCCGGGTGCGCACCGGCGGTACGGCCCGCCCGGCGAGGCGTTCGCGCAGAGGCGCGGCGGCCCGGCGGGCGTCCCGGACGGAGAGCGGCAGCGGGTGCCAGCCGGCCAGCCGCCCGAGCCGGACCACCGGCGGCGCCACGACCGACGGCGCGGCCGCCGGGGACGCCACCACCGCCGGTGCCGGTCCCGGCCGGGCGGGTGCGGCCGGGGCGTCCGGCCGGCCGAACACCTCGGCGGGCGGGCCGTACCGGACGGTGCCGTCGCCGACCAGCTGGACGACCCGGTCGGCGTACTGGACGACCCGCTCCAGGCGGTGTTCGGCGAGCAGGACGGTGACGCCGAGGTCGTGCACCAGCCGGGCGACGGCGGCGAGCACCTCCTCGGCGGCGGTCGGGTCGAGCGCCGAGGTCGGCTCGTCGAGGACCAGGACCCGGGGGTGGGCGGTGAGGACGGAGCCGATGGCGACGCGCTGCTGCTGGCCGCCGGAGAGCTCGTGCAGGGCGCGGCCGCGCAGGTCGGCCAGGCCGAGCAGGTCGAGCGTCTCCTCGACGCGTTTGCGCATCACGTCCGGCGGGAGCGCCAACTGCTCCATGGTGTAAGCGAGTTCCTCCTCCACGGTGTCGGTGACGAAGCCGGCGAGCGGGTCCTGGCCCACCACGCCCACCACATCGGCGAGTTCGCGGGGCGGGTGGTCGGCGGTGTCGCGTCCGTCGACCGTGACCCGGCCGCGCAGGGTGCCGCCGGTGAAGTGCGGCACCAGGCCGTTGACGGCGCCGAGCAGGGTGGACTTGCCGGCGCCGGTGCGTCCGACCACCAGGCAGAGTTCACCCTCGGGAATGTGCAGGTCGACGTCGCGGAGCACCGGCTCGGCGGCGTCCTCGTACTGGACCTCGACGCGGTCGAAGCGGATCACGGGCGGACCTCGGTGCGGGACGGGCGGCGGGGAGCCGGGGTGCGGGAAGTCGGGCTGCGGGGAGTCGGGGTGCGGGCGCCACGGGGCGGCGGGGTGTCGGCCGACCTGTTGCCGTCCCCCGCCGGGGTGCCCGGCGGCGGGGTGTCGACCGGCGGCGGGGTGTCGACCGGCGGCGGGGCGAGGAAGGCGGCGGCGCCCGCGAGCAGGACGGCGGCCGTCGGCACCGCCGGCAGGGCGGGCCAACTCAGCGGGTGGAGCGACGGGTTGAGCTCGGCGACCGAGTAGCCGACGGAGGCGCAGAGCACCACCGCCGCGGCCACCCCGCAGCCCGCCACCCCCCATTCGGCGGCCAGCCACGGATCGGGCCGGTAGCTGCTGCGGCGCACCCGGCGTCCGCCGAGCAGCAGTCCGGCGCAGCAGAGCGCGGCACCGACCAGCAGCGCGGGGAAGCCCAGCACGGCGGGGGCGGTGCCGTCGAGCAGGCCGTACAGTCCGGCGCAGAGGCCCGCCATGCCGAGCAGCATCAGCGCGCCGGTGGCCCGCCGGGAGCGGCGGGCGGCGGCGGAGGAGCGGTCGGTGCCGCCCGAACGGCCGTACCCGCGCGAGTCCATGGCGGCGGCCAGGTGCAGTGAGCGTTCCAGGGCGTCCGCCAGCACGGGCACCGCAACCGCCCGCCAGACCCGCAGGCGGCCCCGTCGGCCGCGTCCCCCGGCGGCGCCGCCGCGCAGGCGCCGGGCGCGGGCCACCCGCTGGACGCTCTGAACGAGTTGGGGTGCCACGCTGAGCGCGACGGTGACGGCGACGCCGAGTTCGTAGAGGGCCCCGGGGAGGACGCGCAGGGCCCGCTTGGGGTTGGCCAGGGTGTTGGCGGCACCGATGCAGCAGAGCAGGCAGGCCAGCCGCAGTCCGTCGAAGGCAGCGGACAGCACGGCCTCCAGCGACACCGGCCCGCCGATGGCGATGCCCGCGTACCAGTCGGGCATCGGCAGCTGCGGGAGCGAGAACAGCAGGTGGTCGCCGGGGGTGAGGCCGGTGCCGAAGACGCACCTGAAGACCACCCGGATCGCCACCACGGTCAGCGCCAGCCACAGGTAGTACCGGAAGCCGCGGGCCCAGGGCGCCTCGGTGCGACGGGCGCCGACGACGACCCCGAGGACGGCGAGCACCAGCAGCAGGAGCAGCGGGTTGGTGGTGCGGCCGGCGGCGGTGGCGAGGGCGAGCGCCCAGATCCACCACGCGACGGGGTGGAGCGGACGCGGCACCCGGTGGCCGGCTCGCGGGCCGGACGGCAGGACGGGCACCGGTCAGTCCGCCCGTCGCCGGCGCCGCCGGGCCGTGATCACGGCGGCGGTACCGAGGGCGAGGACCAGTGCGGCACCGACCGCGGCCGGGCCGATCGAGCCGCTGTCGTGCGGGGCGTCGGCCACCGGAGCGGCGTCGACGACCCCGCCGGTCGGCGCAGCCCCGCCGGGCGCCCCGGTGGTGCTCGGGGCGGCGGAGGGCGCGGCGTCCGTGGGCGCGACGGTCGGTTCGGCGGTCGGTACGGCGGTCGGCTCGGCCTCCGCGCCCGGTGCACCGGCGGCGGGCTCGGCCGGGTCGCCCGGCTCGGTCGCGGCGGACGGTGCGCCCGGTCCGCCCGGTGTGCCGGGCGTGCTGCGGCCGGGGGCGGCGGGCGCCGGTTTCGGGGCTGTGGGGCGGCCCGGGGCGGGTCCGTTGCCCGTCCCGCCGCTGCCGGCCGTCCCGCCGGTCGTGCCACCGGTGCCACTGCTGCCGCCGCCGGTCGCACCGCCCGGGTCGGGAGCGGGCGGCGGCGACGGCGCGGTGGTGTCCGAACCGGAGCCCGCGGGCTGGGCGTTGAGCGCGCGGACGGCGTCCGGCGAGTGGCGGGGGCGGCCCTCGGTACCCGCCACGTCGGTGGCACCGAAGACCCACAGGTCGACGCTGCCCGGCTTCGGCCGGTGGCTCATCGCGCCGAGCCGGCTGTACGTCCAGTCGTGCTGCCCGGGGTCGGCGTGCCAGTACGACCAGTAGGCGGTGGCGGGCGGCGTCCGCACGCACCGCTCCTGCTCGGGCGGCGGGAACTGCTTGCCGCCCTGGAAGCCGGCGTAGCCGATCCGGCAGACGAAACCGGGGCCGTCGTGGCTGGTGCCGGCGGTCTTCCAACCGCCCTGGTTGAGCAGGGCGTGACCGGTGGTCGGCGTGCTCCCGCAGGCCCGCAGCAGCGGACCGCCCCACGGACCGAAGTCGACCGCGAGCACCACGCCGGAGGTGGTGGTGCACTCCCCGATCGGCAGCGGTTCGGCGCCGGCCGGACGGACCGGCCCCAGCAGGACGGCCACGACGGCGGCGAACACGACCGCCGCCACCGCCGCGGGCCGCACCCGGGTCGCGGGAGCCGCGGCGCGGCGGCTCACCGGTGCCGTCCGGTCGGGGTCTCGGTGCGGCGGGCCCGGCGGCTGCGGTCGGCGACCGCGACCGCGCCGCCGCCGGCCAGCAGCAGGGCCAGCGCGATCAGGGCCAGCCGTTCGGCCTCGGCACCGGTGGCGGCCAGGCCGGAGCCACCGCCGACCCGGCCCGAGTCGGCCACGACCGCGACGGCGCCGTCGGCCGCGTTCCCGGCGTTGCCGCCGTTGCCGCCGGTCACGCCGGGGGGCGGTGTGGTGGTGCCCGCCGGGGACGGCGGCGAGCCGGTGCCCGGGGCGCCCGGTGAGGCCGTCCCGGTCGGTGAGGCGCTCCCGGTACCGGTCGGGGTGGCCGTGGGCGAGGCGGACCCGGTCGGCGAGGCGGTCACCGTGGCGGTCGGCGACGGCGAAGCCGTGGGCGAGGCCGAACCCGTGGGTGAAGCGGACCCCGTCGGCGAGGCGGACCCCGTGGGTGAAGCGGACCCCGTGGGTGAAGCGGACCCCGTCGGCGAGGGCTGCCCCCCGTCGACCGGGCGGCTCAGGGTGCCGAACGGCGTCCCCACCGCGCCGCCGAGCGCCTGGGTCGACGCCCGGACGTCCGAGCCGGGCTGGCTGCCCGCCGCGACGTCGAAGCCGCCGTCCGCGTTCTGCAGGCCGGCCAGGAAGGCGCGGGCGCGGCCGATCCGCTCGACGTGCTCGCCGCCGCGCAGGCCGAGGCCCTGGATGGCGAGCGCGGCGGAGTTGACCGACTCGCCGGACGCGCCGGGGAAGCCGCCGCCGGGGAGCTGGCGTCCGGCGATCCAGGCCACCGCCCGGTCGACGGCCGCACGGGCGGCCGGGTCGTCCGGGAGCAGGGCCAGCGCCATGGCGGCCATCGCGGTGCTGTCGACGTCGGAGTCGCCGGTGTCCGGGATGAGGCTGGGCCAGGAGCCGTCGGCGTGCTGGAGGCCCTTCAGCCGGGCCACCGGCGCGGCCGCCGCGGCGCTGTCGCCGGCCCGCACCTGGGCCATGACGCCCAGCGCCTGCGCGAACACCGAGTTCCCGTAGGCGTAGGTGCCGGCCTCCGCGCAGCCCGTCGCCTCGTCGGCGGCCCGGCAGATCGAGGCGGCGAGGGCGGCGATGAGGTCCTGGCCGCCGAAGCGGCGCGGGTCGCGGCCCACCACCTGGGCGAACAGGGCTTCCTTGCCGAGGGTGCCGCCCGCTGCGTCGGGGGTGCCGATGCCGGTCCAGTCGTTGACGGTGCGTTCGGCGCCGTCCTTGCCGGGGGCGTCGAGGAAGTCGGCGATCCGGCGCAGCGCGGCGTCGTCGGTGCCGGTGGCGGCGAGGGCGAAGGCGGCGTCGATGGTGAGGCCGTAGTCGGCGAAGCCGGAGCCCGGGAAGGCTTCGTAGTAGTGGCCGCCGAGCAGCCGGGCCCGGTCGGTGAGGTAGGCGCTGCCGCGGGCGAGGTCGGGGGTGCGGCCGTCGGCGGCGGCGCCGGCCGCGCGGTGGCCGGCGGCCCCGGCGGTGCCGGCGAGGGCGAGGCCGCCGACCGCCATCGTGCAGGCGACGGCTGCGGCGAGGGCGGTGGAGCGGCGGGTCGCGCGGGCCGGGCGGTGGTGGACGGTCACCGGACGACTCCCCTGTCGGCCGGTCCGGAGCGCGGTGCAGCCGACGGCGCCGCCGGGGTGCCGGGCTGCGCGCCCGCGCCGAAGGACCAGCCCTCGACCTCGCCCTGCACCGGGTTGTAGCTGCCCGCGCCCAGCGTGCTGTACGTCCAGGCGCCGCCGGACTGCGCGTGCCAGTACGACCAGTAGGCGCTGCCGGTGGGGTTGGTGCAGGTGGTCGGCAGCGCGTTGATCCGGCACACGAAGCCGGGGAAGCGCGGGTGGAAGCTGTAGGTGAAGCCCGCGCCGGTGAGGGCGGCGAGGCCGCTGGCCGGGTCGCCGGGGGCGCAGCCGGTCTGGACGCCGCCGCCGACGGCGGTGAGGTCGACCACCACGGTGACCCCGGTCCCGGGGGTGCAGGCCGCGGCCCGGGCGGCGGGGGCGTTGGCGGTGGAGACGCCGAGCAGGCCGGCGGTCAGCGCCGCGGCGGCGGCGATCGCGCCGAAGGTGCGGCGGGCCGGGCGGACGGGCGTCGCGGTGTCGTTCATCCTCGTACTCCTTCGGGTGGTCAGGAGGCCCGGCAGGCCAGGGTCGGGGCGGACGGGCGGGCGCCGTGCGCGCTCAGCGTGGCGAGGTCGGCGCCGGAGAGGCCGAGCACCGCCTGCGCGGTGGCGCGGGTACCGGTCGCCGGGTTGAAGCCGCTCGCGTCGAAGGCGACGGCGCCGCGGACGGCCGGGTCGGCCGAGCAGCCCTGCTGGAGCTTGACCAGGCTGCTCCAGCCCTTCAGCCCGGCGGCGAACCGGCCGCGGGAGAGCAGGGCGGCGGTGGCCAGGCCGGTGCTGTTCGCGTTGCTGGTGGTGGCCCCGGCGGCGGCGAACCCGCCGTCGGCGTTCTGGTGGGCGGCCAGCCAGTCCAGCCCGGCCCGCGCCTTCGCCGTGCGGCCGGTGGCGTCCAGGGCCTGCACGGCGAGGGCGGTCGCGTCGGTGTCGCTGGTGCAGACGGACTGGCCGAAGGCGATCGGGTAGCCGCCGTCGGCGCACTGGGCGGCCGCGAGGAAGTCGACCGCGGCGGCCGGGGCGCCGCCCGGGGCGCGCTGGAGGGCGATCAGCGCCAGCGACTGGCCGAAGGAGTTGCTGTAGTCGCCCCACTGGGAGCGGTCGGAGAAGCGGCCGGTCGGGCTCTGCAGCGAGCGCAGCCGGGCGGGCAGGTCCACGCCGCCGAAGTCCGCCGGGTCGGCGCCCCGCACCTCGGCGGCGAGCAGCAGTTTGGCGGTGGCGCCGGCGTAGGCCTCGGTGGTGCCGTCGCCGAGGTAGCCGGTGAGGTTCGCGGGCTCGGCGAGCCAGGCGGTGGCCCTGGCGGCGGCCTGGTCGGAGGTCCGGGTGGCGGCGAAGGCGAGCACGGCGTCGACGGTGAGGCCCTGGTCGGGGTAGGCGACGCCGTCGAAGACCGCCTCGAAGTGGTTGCCGTCGACGAGTTGGCGGGCCAGCCAGCCGGCCGCGGCCGCGTCGGGGCGGAAGGTCGCCGCGGAGGCGGCGGAGTCGGGGGCGGTCGCGGGGGTGGGCGCCGCCGCGGCCGGGCCGGCGGCGGGGAGCAGCACGGCCAGGGCGAGGGCGGGTATCGAGAGGAGGCCGAGGGTCCGGTGGCGGACGGGCATGGGATGCCTTTCCGGGCCTGGCGCGCGGGCCCGCGGGGCGTGGGCGGGCACCGGCCCGGACAGCCCTGCGGGGCTCCGACCCGCAGACCACGACGGGAGGAGGGAACGACACCTCCGCCGACGGGTACTCGGGCTCGCCGCCGACGGCCGTCGGCTGCCTACCGTTGCGGGTCAGCGCCGGATTCGGACCGGCTTCCCCCTTCGGCGGAGTCAAGCAATGACGGCTCATCATGTCGGCGCCGCTGTCGCGGGGTCAAGGCGTCGCACGTCACATCCGGGGTGGTCACGGGAGCGCCGGTCCTCCCGCTTCGGCGGGCCCGGTCGGCATCCGAACCCGCTTCGGCGGGCCCGGTCGGCATCCGAACCCGCTTCGGCGGGCCCGGTCGGCATCCGAACCGGGCGAACCCCGCTCCCCGGGACGCGCAGCGGCCGGCGGCCCCGCCCGTGAAGGGGGTGCCGCCGGCCGCGCGGGACGGGGTCAGCCCTGGCCGGCCAGGTGCTCGGCCCACTTGGCGCGCCAGGCCAGCGCGTCGGTGACGCCCTGGGCGATGCTGCGGTTCGCGGTCCAGCCGAGCAGGTCGCGGGCGGTGTCGACGGCGGTGTAGCAGCCGATGACGTCGCCCGGTCGCGGGTCGGCCTCGCGGACGTCCAGCTCGACACCGACCGCCTGTTCGAAGGCGGTGACGAGCTCGCGGACGGTGGTGCCCTCGCCGGTACCGATGTTGATCACCCGGTAGCGGTCGCCGGCCGAGGGCTTGATCACCTCGTCGAAGCGGGTGAGCGCGGCCACGTGGGCCTCCGCCAGGTCCTGGACGTGGATGTAGTCGCGGATGCCGGAGCCGTCGCGGGTCGCCCAGTCCACGCCGGTGACGGTGAACGGCGTCCGCTCGGTGTACGCCTCGATCAGCTTGCCGAGGGCGTGCGTCGGGTTGAGGTTCTGCAGGCCGGTGCGCAGCTGCGGGTCGGCGCCGATCGGGTTGAAGTAGCGCAGGGCGATCACCCGCAGCTCCTCGGCGCCCTCGCCGCGCGTCCAGTCCTGGAGCACCTGCTCCATCATCTGCTTGGTGCGCGCGTACGGGCTGTTGGCGTCGACCGGGCAGGTCTCGTCGACCCGGGCGTCCGGGGTGGGCGCGTAGATCGAGGCGGAGCTGCTGAAGACGACCCGGGTGCAGCCGTTGCGCTGGAGGGAGTCGAGCAGGTCGACGGTCTTGCCGACGTTCTCGCGGTAGTAGTGGAGCGGGCGGGCGACCGACTCCGGGACGACGATCTTGGCCGCGCAGTGCACCACCGCGTCGATGTCCGGATGGTCGGCGAAGATCCGGTCGACCAGCGCGCCGTCGGCGATGTCGCCCCGGTAGAAGACCCGGTCCTCGACGAACTCGGCGCGCCCCTTGGACAGGTCGTCGAGGACGACCGGCGTGATGCCCCGGTCGAGCAGTGCCGAGGCGACGGTGCTGCCGATGTAGCCGGCGCCGCCGGTGATCAGGACCTTCTGCATGGAGTTGCTCGCTCTCGCTCGGCCGGTCGCCCCGGTGGCGTCCGATGGGAGTGGGGACGACGATTCGGACCCGATGGTTCCGCCGCCCGACCGGTCGACCTGCGGCGATGTACGCCGCGGGT
>NZ_JBSGXP010000077.1:0-39233 GCF_053610105.1 Kitasatospora sp. NPDC054939
GCGCCGCGACCACATCGGCTTCGTCTTCCAGGCCTTCAACCTGCTCCCCACCCTCACCGCCCTGGAGAACATCACCCTCCCCATGGACATCGCCGGCCGCAAGGCCGACAAGCAGTGGCTCGACCAGGTCGTGGACACCGTCGGCCTCTCCGGCCGCCTCTCCCACCGCCCCAGCCAGCTCTCCGGCGGCCAGCAGCAGCGCGTCGCCTGCGCCCGCGCCCTCGCCGGCAAGCCCGACATCGTCTTCGCCGACGAGCCCACCGGCAACCTCGACTCCCGCTCCGGCGCCGAGATCCTCTCCTTCCTGCGCAACTCCGTCCGCGAACTCGGCCAGACCGTCGTCATGGTCACCCACGACCCCGTCGCCGCCTCCTACGCCGACCGCGTCGTCTTCCTCGCCGACGGCCGCATCGTCGACGAACTCCACGCGCCCACCGCCGACACCGTCCTGGACCGCATGCGCCGCTTCGACGCCAAGGGCCGCACCAGCTGAACCCCGCGACGGGTCCGCCGGACCCGTCCCGCGGCCGACGCCACCGATCCAGCCCTCACCGAACTCCAGGACTGACACTCCCCCATGTACCGCACCGCACTGCGCAACGTGCTGGCCCACAAGGCCCGCCTGCTGATGACGACGCTCGCCGTCCTCCTCGGCACCGCCTTCGTGGCCGGCACGCTCGTCTTCAGCGACACCCTCGGCGAAGCCCTGAGGTCCCAGAGCGCCAAGAGCTACACCGACATCGCCGTCTCGGTCAGCGACCGCACCGCCGTCAGCAAGGGCTACGACCACGGCGGCGCCGCCGACCGCGGCCCCGGCCTCACCGAGGACGTCCGCAAGGCGATAGCCGGCCTGCCCGGCACCGCGGAGGCCCGCGGCGTGGTCACCGGCTTCGCCGGCATCGCCGACAAGAAGGGCGCCCTGATCGGCGACGGCTTCTCCACCACCGGCGCCAACTACGTGCCCGGCGCCGACGGCAAGGACCCGCGCTACCCGCTGGTCGACGGCCGCGGCCCGCAGAACGACCGCGAGATCGCCCTCGACCGCAGGACCGCCGAGAAGGGCGGCTACCAGGTCGGCGACACCGTCCGGGTGGCCGTCAACGGCCCGGTCATGGAGCTGAAGCTCACCGGCACGCTCACCACCAACGACCCCCGGGTCGTCTCCGGCGGCTCGCTCGCCGCCTTCGACACCGCCACCGCCCAGAACCTCTACCTCTCCCCCGGCCGCTTCGCCGAGATCGACGTCAAGGGCAAGCCCGGCGCCGACGACACCGCGCTGCTGGCCGCCGTCAAGGAGAAGCTGCCCAAGGGCGGCACCGACGACGGCGGCATCGAGGCCCGGACCGGCCGCGACCTCGCCGCGGAGCAGGACCGGCTGATCGAGGCCGGCACCAAGGGCCTGAGCACCGTCCTGCTGATCTTCGCCGGGATCGCGCTGTTCGTCGGCATCTTCATCATCGCCAACACCTTCACCATGCTGGTCGCCCAGCGCACCAAGGAGCTGGCCCTGCTGCGCGCCGTCGGCGCCAGCCGCAAGCAGATCACCCGCTCCGTCCTGGTCGAGGCGCTGGTGGTCGGCCTGATCGCCGGCCTGAGCGGTCTGGTCACCGGCATCGGCATCGCGGTCGGTCTGCGTGCCCTGCTGAACGGCCCGATGGAGGCCAACCTCCCCGACGGCCCGCTGGTCATCGCCCCGTCCACGGTGCTCTCCACCCTGCTCGTCGGCGTCCTGGTGACCGTGCTGGCCGCCTGGCTGCCCGCGCGCCGCGCCTCCCGGATCGCCCCGGTCGCGGCGATGAGCAGCGTCGAGCAGCCCGCCACCCAGAAGAGCCTGCGGGTGCGCAATGCGATCGGTGCGCTGTTCGCCGCGGCGGGCACCGCCGCGCTGGTGGCCGGCTGGTCCGCCAAGGAGTTCAAGCTGATCGGCCTGGGCGCCGCCGTGCTGATGATCGGCGTCTTCGTGCTGACCCCGCTGCTGTCGCGGCCACTGATCGCCCTGTTCGCCCCGCTGCTGAACAAGCTGTACGGCATGTCGGGCAAGCTGGCCCACGAGAACGCCGTCCGCAACCCGCGCCGCACCGCGGCCACCGCCTCGGCGCTCACCATCGGCGTCACCCTGATCACCGCACTCACCGTGGTCGGCGCGTCCGTGAACAAGGCCGTCGACGAGTCGATGGCGATCGACAGCAAGGCCGACTACACGGTGGCGATGTCGAACTACTCGATGCTGGCACCCGAGGTCACCGCCCAGATCGCCAAGGCGCCCGGCGTCACCGTCGCCAGCCCGATGCGCACCGTGGCGGTCGAGACCGCGGACGGCGCCGACACCCACTGGCTGACCGCGGTGGACGCCACCACCATCGACCAGCTGGCCACCGTCAAGGTCACCGCCGGTTCGGCGGACGCCCTCAAGCAGGGGCAGCTGCTGGTCAGCAGCGACAGCGCGGAGCGGCAGGGCCTCAAGCTCGGCCAGACGCTGGCCGTCGGCTACCCGGACGGCACCAAGGGTTCGCTGACCATCGGCGGCCTCATGGAGCACACCAGCCTGCTGAGCGGCATCATCGCCCCCGAGGCCGTGGTCGGCCCGCACGCCATGCCCGGCACCGGTCTGGACAAGGTGCTGGTCAAGGGCGCGAACGGCGCCGACGCCAAGCTGAAGCAGGCGCTGCGCGACGCCACCGGCGGCAACCCGCTGATCGCCATCAAGGGCGAGAAGGACATCAAGGCGGAGAACCGCGCGATGGTGACCGCCGTCCTCAACATGACCTACGGGCTGCTCGGCATGGCCGTGGTCATCGCGGTGCTCGGCGTGATCAACACCATGGCCATGTCGGTCTTCGAGCGCCGCCGCGAGATCGGCATGCTGCGGGCGATCGGCCTGGACCGGCGCGGCATCGGCCGGATGGTGCGCCTGGAGTCGCTGCTCATCGCCCTGTTCGGCGGGCTGGTCGGCGTGGGCCTGGGCGTCCTGACCGCCTGGGCCGCCAACGGCGCGATCAGCAAGGCGTTCAAGAACATCACCACCGTCGTGCCGCCGGTGCAGATACTGGGCTTCCTGGTCGCCGCCGCCGTGATCGGCCTGCTGGCCGCCGTCTGGCCGGCCCGCCGCGCCTCGCGGATGGACATCCTGGGCGCGATCAAGAGCGAGTAGCAGTCCCGCACTACTGCGGTCGTGCAGCCCTGTACTGCTGCGGTCGTACAGTCCTGCACTGCTGCAGTCGTGCAGCCCTGGGCGCACGCGGTGCGCATGGGTGGAGCCCCGGCCGGAACGGGTACCGGCCGGGGCTCCGGCATGTGCGCCCGGGAGGGCGGGAACGTTTCCTCAGCAGCCGTTGAGGATCGAGGTCAGCGCGGTCTTCTCGGCACTGTCGACGGCCAGGCCGTAGTGGTACTTCACCTGGACCCAGGCGCGGGCGTAGGTACAGCGGTACGACGCCTGGGGCAGCCACTCGGCCGGGTCCTGGTCGCCCTTGGTGCGGTTGGAGCTCGCGGACACGGCGATCAGCTGCGGACGGGTCAGGTCGTTGGCGAAGGCCTTGCGCTTGTCGGTCGTCCAGGACCACGCGCCCGAGCGCCAGGCCTCGGCGAGCGGCACCATGTGGTCGATGTCGAAGCTGGAGGCGTTGGTGGTGGTGACGTTGTCGTACACCGAGAACCAGCTGCCGCTGACGGAGGCGCAGGCGGCGTCGGTGAGCACGTTGCTGCCGTCGCGCTTCAGCACGGTCTCACGGGTGTTGCAGGTACCGGCGACGGTGCTCCAGTGCGGGAAGAGCGTGCGGTCGTAGGTGTCGGCGTGCGAGTCGGCCGCGACCGTGAGGGTGGTCAGGTAGGTACGGGCGGTGGAGGCCGGGACGGGCGTCGGCAGGGCGGCCCGGGCGTCACCGGCGCCGGTCAGCAGGGTGGTGGCGGCGAGCAGCAGAATGCCGAACGCGGCCAGCAGGGCACGGTGGAGCGGGCGTATCGCGGACATGGGGGAGCTCCAGGGTGAGGGTGGGCAGGCGGAAGCACCCGGGCAGGGGCGGCCCTGCCGGGCGCCAACCAGCTTGCCGCCTACGGTGTTTACGCGGGTAGACCCTGGAAGTGAACTTTTGAGTGATGATCATCTCGTCGCGCCGGGTGGCGTGCGCCGGCCACCGTGCCGCGCGGCGGCGGCCGGTCGGCGTTCCTACAGCACGCCACCCTGCGCCGAACGGCCGTCAGTGTGCGGGGAACAGCACGCCCCGCTCCGCCGCCTGGAACGAACCCACGGTGAACCCGCCCGACGAAACGGGGAGTTGGGGAACGCTCTGACGGCGCTGATCGAGCACACCGGCAACCAGCCGCGTGGTCTGGTCCGGCGGGGTCAGCACCAGCGAAGCCACCTGCGTGCAGGACGATTCGGACGTGGAACACGCCGTCCACTTGATACCCGCGTACGCCGACGCCCCCGACTTGAGGAGGAATTCCACCGGCTCGGCCGGGTGCGGCTCGCGCCTGACCCCCGTCCTCGCGTCGGTCCCGTCCGCCAACTGCCCGCCGATGGCCGGGTAGCCGTGGACCGTGCAGGCACCCTTGCCCCGGTTGGTGAGCACCAGCACCGCCGAACCGGGCCCCCGCACCTCCACCATGGCGCTCAGGTCGGCCGTGCGGCAGCGCGTTCCCGGGGTACCGGAGGAGGTCCCGCCCGACGGCGAGGGCTTCGACTGCGTCGGCACCGCGGTGGAGCCGCCGGTGGCGCCGCCCGTCGTGCCGGACGTCGTACCGCCCACGGTGCCGCCCGTCGCACCCGAGTCCGAGCCGCCGTGCTTGGAGGACGAACCGTGGCCCCGCTTGGACTTTCCGCCGCTGCAACCGGCGGCCCCCGTCACCAGCAGGGAGACCGCGAGCAGGGCGGCACCGGTCGCGGCGGCCCGCGACCGCCGGCGGTCGCGGCGATGACAGCGGTGGTGGCGGTGAAGACTCATGGCGGATCCCCCGAAGTATTTCGCGCTCATTGCACTGCTGTTCATCCGTCAGCACGAGTAGCGTGCTTGGTCAGTTGCATCACCGGACTGGATGATTGCCGTGACCTGCCTCACACTTGACGGGCCGACCTGTCCGTGGCGGGTGCCACAATGGTTCGGTACGGGTGGATTTCGGGGCAACGGGGATATGCAGGACTGTACGGGGCGCACAGGGACGGGGGTACGGGCATGGACACCCGCACGATCACGGCCGAGGGCTCGGACGGCCACCAGCACGCCATTCGCATCACACACGGCCCCGGCGACGACCGGCACGTGGTGTGCGACAGCTGCGGCTACCGCCGCCGGGCGGCGGTGTTCGCCCGGGCGCGGGCCGAACAGCACCTCACCGATTCGCACGGCGCGAGCGGACTCCAGGTGGAGTACCGGGCGCTGCCGTACGTGCTCTGGCTGATCGCCTTCATCGTCTTCGTGGTGGTGATGGCCGGCATGCGGCCGTAGCCGGGTTGCACCCCGGCCCGTCGGCCCTCCTCGTTCGGGGGCCGACGGGAAGGGCGGGCGGCGGGCCGCCGAGGAGGGCCGAGGCGGTGAGTCCCGGGGTGAGGGCTACCGGCTGAGGGCTGTCGGGGCGAGGGCTACCGGACGGGCGTCCGGCGGGCCGCCGCGCGGGCGGTCCACCGCCCGTCGTGGCGGGTGATCCGGATCGGGTGACCGAAGCAGTCGCTGACCAGCCCGGTCGTCAGCACCTCGGCGACCGGCCCGGCGGCCACCGTCTCCCCGCCGCGGAGCAGCAGCGCGTGCGTGGTGCTCTCCGGCAGTTCCTCCAGGTGGTGGGTCACCAGCACGCTCGCCAGCTCCGGGTGCTGGTGGCGCAGCAGGTCGAGGCTGTCCAGCAGCAGTTCCCGGGCCGTCAGGTCGAGTCCGGTGGCCGGCTCGTCGAGCAGCAGCAGTCGCGGGCTGGGCATCAGCGCGCGGGCGATCAGGGCCCGCCCGCGCTCCCCCTGGGAGAGCGTGGTCCACGCCGCCCGCGCCATCGCGGTCATCCCGAGCGTCTCGATCAGCTGCTCGGCCCGCTCGACCTCCTCGGGCGAGGGCTTGCGGTAGAGGTCCGGCTCGATGGTGTTCGCCGCGCCGGTGAGCACCACCTCGCGGACGGCCAGCGGAGAGCGCAGCGGGTGCCGCGGGTTGACGTGCCCCAGGTGACCGCGCAGTTCCCGGATGTCCACCCGGCCCAGCCGCTTGCCGAGCACCTCGACCTCCCCGCGGGTCGGATGCGACACCGCGCCGAGCAGGGAGAGCAGGGTGGTCTTGCCGGCCCCGTTCGGTCCGAGCAGCGCCCAGTGCTCACCGGGCCGGACGGCGAGGCTGATCCCGCGCAGCAGGTACCGGCCGTCCCGCACCACGTCGACGCCCCGGGTGCGCAGCACGGCGTCCGGCGGGCTGCCCGGTTGCGTCGGAGCCGGCTGGGGCGGAGTCGGCTGCGGGTCCGACTCCGTCGGGTTCGCCTGCGGGCCAGGCTGCGTCGGGTCCGCCTGCGGGGTGCTCGCCGGTCGGGAATTCGGTCCCGGACTGCTGCTCATCGGCGGGTCTGCCTCCTTCGACCTGCGGCGCTGCACCGGCCCGCCCCCTCTGACGGGCCCGCGCCGACCGTCCGCGTGCAGACTACAACCGTCCCGGCCGACCCCCGCCGCACCGTCCGCAGTCCGGAACGGGACCGGCCGCCCGGACCCCGGCCGACACCCCCCTCCGCACGGGCTGCCCGGGCCGCCCCGCCGGGCAACCGGTCAGAGCCGCAGCAGCCCGGCCCGGGTCGGGGCGAAGCCGCAGCCGTCGAAGTAGAACGGGACCAGGTGCTCCTCGAAGTCCACGTGCAGCCACTGGCACCCGGCCGCCCGCGCACCCTCCGCGGCCAGCTCCACCAGCCGGACACCGGCCCCGGCCCTGCGGTGCGGAGCGGCCACCACCGTGTCGAGCAGGAACGCGTGTGCGCCGCCGTCCCAGGCGACGTTGACGAAGCCGACCAGTTCCCCGCCCGACCCGTCCGGACCCGTCGCGGTCCGCGCACAGACCCACCCGAGGCTGTGCCGCTCCACCTGCCGGCGCCACTCGGCACCCTGGGACTCGTAACCGAAGCCGGCCGCGTGCAGGGCGTCGAGTTCGGCGTCCTCGAAGGCGCCGCGCCAGTCGTAGCCGATCGTTCTCACCGGTAGGGCGGCCTCACGCAGCGGACGGCGCGTCGCCGCCCTCGCGCTGCCGCCGGCGGTGTTTGCGCATGGACACCTGCGAGCCGCAGCCGGTACTGCAGTACAGCCCTCCCCCGTTGCGGGTGCGGTCGAGGAAACCGAAGTGGCACGGGGGGTTCCGGCACGCCTTGATACGCCCCCAGTCGCTGCTCTGCGCGACCGTCGCCACCGCAGCTAGCACGGTCCCGAACACGCGCGGAACCCCCGACTGCGACGAGGTCAGCTCCACGCCGCCTGCCGTGACCACCGCCGCCAGCGGGTAGAGCGAACCCGCACGTTGCAGGCAGCGCTCGGCACGCAGCAGCGGCTCACCCAGGCTTTCGTCATCGCCCGAGTGTGCGAGCAGCACGGTCACCAGGGCGTCACGCAGCTCGCGCGCGACGGCCGCGTCGGCGTCGGTCACTACGGTTTCGCCGTCGCACTCGCCGCGCTCGTCGCACTCCGCCAGCCACGCCGCGAAGGAGTCCCCGTCGCCGAACAACTCGCGGCGACCCGACCCGTCCGCGCGCGTGTTCACGAACGCAAGCACGGTCTCCACGGTCGGCGCGACGGTGCGGGGACTGGTTTCGGGGGATCCGGCTGCCACAGCGCCCATCCTCTCACAGTACGTCAGCGCGATCAGCACTAATCCAGATAGCAAGCAACCAATCAGCCGATCAAGGTTGACCTGTTGTGTGCTAACATCATACGGTCGCAACATGAATGGAACATCCAACCAGCAGGCCCTTCCCCGCACCTGGCTGATCACCGGCGCGACGTCCGGCATCGGTCGCGAACTGACGCTCCAGGCCCTGGAGAACGGCGACACCGTCTCGGCCCTCGCCCGCGACACCTCCCCCCTGGACGAACTCGCACAGGCACACGGTGAGCGCCTGCTCCTCGTCCAGGCGGACGTACGCGACGAGCGAGCCGTCCGGGACGCCGTGGAAGGCACGCTCGCCCGGTTCGGCCGTATCGACGTCGTGGCCAACAACGCGGGATACGGGCTGTTCGGAGCCGTGGAGGAGGCCTCCGACACGCAGGCCCGGGCCGTGTTCGACACCAATGTCTTCGGAGTGCTCAACGTGCTCCGCGCAACGCTGCCGGCGCTCCGCAGCCAGCGGTCCGGGCACATCCTCCAGGGCTCGTCGATCTACGGGCAGTCCGCCCACCCCGGCGTGGGCCTGCTGGCCGCCACCAAGCACGCGGTCGAGGGGCTGTCGGACGCGCTCGCGGCCGAGGTCGCACCGCTCGGCATCAAGGTCACGATCATCCAGCCCGGGCTGACCGCGACCCCCTTCCTCGCCAACCTCGACGTCGCCCCCGGCCTGGGCGACTACGACCGGACCGTCCGCGCGGTGCAGAAGGGCATCGGAGAACTGCCCGCGTCCGCGTTCTCCGCCGCGGCACGGATCGCCGCAGGCATCCGGAGCGCGGTCGACAGCCCCAACCCGCCGCTGCGCCTGGCCCTCGGTTGCGCCGGCGCGCAGGACATGCGCCGCGCCCTGGACGCACGGATCGCCGACCTGGACAGCTGGCAGCACGTGACCGACGCCGTCGACAGCCGGTAATCCACCCATCCGCCGGGACCGTGGTCACGGCGGGGGGCCACGGCGGGGGGCCACGGCGGGGGGCCACGGCGGGGGAACCCGGCCCTCATCGCCCCCGCCCGCCCGTGACCGGCGGGTCCGGGTCGAAGCAGCGGAAGACGGCTTCGACCCGGAACCCCGTCCCGAGGTCCCGAGGTCCATGGCACCCCGGATCGATCACCTTCTGATGGTCTGACAAGCTGATCATCGATCGTCCGGGGGATCCCCCTGGCCCGCAGCACGTCCAAGCTCCCCACGAAGGACAGGCCATGCCCCTCACCGACCGCCGCATCGTCATCACCGGCGCCGGACGCGACTTCGGCCGCTCCCTGGCCCACCGCCTCGCCGGACTCGGCGCCGAACTCTTCCTCGCTGCCCGCACCCTGGAGGCCGCCGAGCGCGTGCGCGACGAGCTGCGCGGCCTCGGCCACGACCGGGTGCACGCCTTCGCCTGCGACCTCGCCGACCCCGCATCGATCCGCACGTTCGCCCGGGAACTCGCCGACCGCACCGACCGCGTCGACGTCCTGGTCAACAACGGCGCCCGCTGGCTGGCCGGCGAGGACCTGCTCTCGGCCTCCGACGAGGACGTCGTCGACACCATCGCCTCCGGCGGCACCGGCACCGTCCTGGTCACCAAGAACCTGCTGCCGCTGCTGCTCGCCTCCGAACGGCCCGACGTGGTCACCATGGTCTCGGTCTGCGGCGTCCCCAACTACCGGCACCCCAGCGCCCACGAGGCGTACTACGCCGCCAAGAACGCCCAGCGCGGCTTCACCGAGGCCCTCTCCCGCCGCCTGCGCCCGCAGGGCGTCCGGGTGATCTCGCTCTTCCCGCCGGACTTCGACAGCGGCCGCGACCCGCTCGCCGCCGACTGGGACGCCGTCCCGCGCACCGCCCAGGACCCGCTGTCCGCCCAGTCGGTGATCGACTGCGTGGTCTTCGCGATCCAGCAGCCCCGGGACTGCTTCATCAACGCCTTCCACTTCGAGTCCCTGAACGACTGAGCCCCGCCGAGCAGGTCGGGGCCGGTACGGGCCGGTCGGGCGGCGTGTCGGGGCCGTCCTACCCGGCCGCAGGGGGCGCGGGTACTGCGGTGCCCTCGTCCTGCGGGGAGAGGTTCGTCGCCAGGACGTACACGGTGTCCGATGCGGCATCGAAGTGGAGCGTGGCGGCGTCCCCCCGGGCCAGGCCCCGGTCCAGGGCCGGGCTGTGGACCCAGGCCGCGCCGGCAGGCAGGTGGGCGGCCAGATCGGCGGGGGCCGTCGGGAGCCTGACCTCCCGCGGCTTCTCGTTCTCCGGGGCCGGCGGCGGTGATCCGCGCGACCGCACCGGGGACGAGCTTCAGCACCGCCTCGCACCGGACGTCCGTCAGTCGCGTGCCGCCGCCCCCCACTGTTCCCCACCCGTCGCCTGCCTCGGACGTGCACCGGCCCTGCCCGACCAGGCATGTCGGGCCTCATCCGTCGCCTCGGGTGAACCGGGCGGACCGGGCGGACCGGGCGGACCGGCGCCCACGGTACGGGACCGCCCGCAGCCCGCCCCGGCGGTCGGTCAGTTCGGCGCGGCCGGGGGTTCCCGGTGCTCCGGCTCCTGGAGCGCACCCGACACGTACTCCATCGCGCGGGTGAACACGGGATCGGTCAGCCGCCGGCCCATCTCCTCCTCGTCGACGTCCTCGATGTGGGTCTGGATCCACCACAGGTTCCCGAACGGATCCCGGACCCGACCGACCTTGTCGCCGAAGAACAGGTGCGTGACCTCCGTGACGGACGTCCCGCCCGCCTCCACCGCCCGCCGGTGAACGGCCTCCGCGTCCTCCACGTACAGCCGGACGAACGCCGGTGTCGGCCCCCAGCCGGGCGGACTGTCGAACGCCATCAGCCGCCCGTTCCCGATCCGCAGCTCGGCATGCCCGATGCTGCCGTCCTCCAGGACGAACCGCCCGAGGTCCTCGGCGCCGAAGGCCCTCACCAGGTAGTCGATGAGCCCGGCGGTGTCGCTGCCGATGATCCAGGGCGTGACGGTGGTGTAGCCGTCCGGAACTGCCTTCACCGTGTGACTGTCGCTCATGGGACGAAGGTAGGCGCCGTGCAGGTCGGTTCCTGTCCGCAATGCGACGGCGCCGGGTGTCGCGCCGAAGGCGGCCGGGGCGCGCAGGTCCGGAACCGCCACGCCCCGGCCGAGGGGTCGACCGGGGCGCGGCGGGCGTGCTGCGGTGGGGGTGCGGGGGTCGGTACGGGGTTGGTACGGGTTCGGTGCGGGTGGTGATGTGGGTGGTGGTGCCGGATCAGGTCCGCTCAGGTCCACTGGTCGGCGGGGGCGGTGTTGGGAACGGGCTTGCCGATGAGGGCGAGGGGGGTGAAGAAGCCGACCTGCCCGATGGCGAGGGTGAGCGTGGTGAGGGCCTTGGGGTCGTAGAGGGCGGCAGCGCGGGTGTAGAGCTCGTCGGGGACCCGCTCGCCGGTGGGGTTGGGCGTGAGGACGGCCTCGACGAGTTCGAGGGCGATGCGTTCGGCGTCGGTGAAGTACGGGGCGGTCCGCCAGGTGGCGACGGCGTCGATGCGCTCTTCGCTCTCACCGGACTTGCGGAGGGTCGAGGTGTGCAGGGCGGTGAGGTACGTGCTGCCGACGAGCTGGCCGGCACGGAGCTGGAGGAGGGCGATGGTGGCGCGGGGTACGGAGCGGTTCCCGGTGGCGCGGAAGAGCCAGCCGGCCAGCTCCTTGAGCTCGGGCACCTGCTCGATCGGGTCGGACATCCGGGAGGTGGGTCGCGCGGTGGCGGTGGGCGTGGTCGCCTCGGTGGTGGCGGAGGTGGTGGGCTCGGTAGTGGTGGCGGCTGCGGTGTTCATGGGGCTTCCCCTTCGGGCTTGTTCGGTTGCCTTCACCCCTCTGACGGAGCCCGCGCCACGGATGTGACAGCCCGCGCGAAGAAATCTTCCGCCGTCCCGCTGCCGCAACCACGTCGACAAAAATATGTAGGCCGGTCTATTGTTTCCCGCATGGGAGTCAAGGGCGAGGAGACTCGCGCCCGGCTGATCGCCGGCACGCGCGCGCTGATCGAGGCGCAGGGGTACTTCGGCACCGGGTTGAACCAGGTGCTGGCCGAGAGCGGGGCGCCGCGCGGGTCGCTGTACTTCCACTTCCCCGCGGGCAAGGACCAGATGGTCACCGCCGCGCTGCTCCAGGCCGGGCAGGAGATCGAGGAGCTGCTCAAGTCGCTGGCCGGCGAGGGCCTCAGCGCCGCGGTCATCGCACGACGGCTGATGGACCTCTTCGCCGACCGGCTGGAGGAGTCGCAGTTCGCCAAGGGCTGCCCGATCGCGACCGTCGCGCTCGAAGTGGCGGGGAGCAACGAGGAGCTGCGCCGGGTCTGCGCCGGGATCTACGAGAACTGGCAGCAGGTCATCACCGACCGCCTGATCGCGGAGGGGGGAAGCCCGGAATCCGCCGAGGGCGCCTCGGGGCGGGCGCTCGCCCAGATGCAGGGCGCACTGCTGCTGGCCCAGGTCCACCGCAGCCACACCCCGCTGGAACAGGCGTCCCGCGCCGTACAGCTGCTGCTGACCGGGAACTGACCCACCACCGGGGTGCACGCCGGCAGCGGCGCGCACCCCGGGTGAGCGCGTCGGGGTACTGGCCGAGCGGGGCCGGGGGCCGAGGCTGACGCCGAAACGGCCCCGGACCGGGACCGGAGCGGGCCAGAGCGGACTGGGCGCAGGAAATATGCAGACCGGTCTACCTGGGGCCGCTCGCGAGCCGCGAATATGTCGACCGGTCTACAGACCCTGACGCACCTTACGGCAATCGGGACCGGACGGGCACCGCACGCCATGAATCCGCACCCTTTGCCCATCAGGAATATGTAGACCGGTCTACATCGAGCACGCCAGACCCGCTCACTCGCCATCTCACCGCTCACCGCTCACCGCTCACCGCTCACCGCCGGACCATCCGCCACCCACGCGCCCTCGCCCCACACCCGCACCCAGGCCCGCACGCCCAAGAAATATGGCGATCGGTCTACATAAAATCTAGGAGGAACCCATGCAGAACCCCACGCCACACCCTCCCCGCACCCTCGTTCTCGGGGCCACCGGCTTCCTGGGCCGCTGGCTCGTCCGCGAACTCCTCGCCCAGGGCAAGCCGGTCGCCGTCGGCATCCGCGGCGGCGCCCGCCCCTCCGCCACCACCCCCGCCGGCGCGCTCGGCGCACCCCACACACCCGGCGCACCTGCACGCCCCACCCGGGACGCCGAGCTGCGACAGTGGCTGCGCGAGCACGGCGCCGACGACCGGAACCTCACCACCGTCGCGGCCGACATCACCCGCCCCGGGCTCGGCCTCTCCCCCGCCGACGACGACCTGCTGGCCGACGTCCGCGACGTCTACAACCTCGCCGCGCTCTACAGCTTCGGACTGGGCCGGGCCGAAGCGCACGCGGCGAACGCCGACGGCGCCCTGCACGCCCTCCGGTGGGCAGCCACCCGCACCCGGCTGCGCCGCCACATCCACCTCTCCGGATACCGGGTCACCAGTACCGACGGCACCCACAGCACCCACGGCACCCACAGCACCGACGCTTCCGGCACCGTGGGCACCGCCGACAACACCGGCGGTCGGACCGAGCCGGGCGGGGCGCCCGACGTCGTCCCCCGTTACCCCCTCCCCGCCCACGAGGTCGACACCCTCTACGCCCGTCTCGGCGCGTACGAGGCGTCCAAGACCATCGGCGACTCTGCCGTCCGGGTGATGGCCGGCCGGCTCGGGGTGCCGCTGACCACGGTGAACCCGAGCAGTGTCATCGGGCACTCGGAGACCGGCGAGGCCGCGCAGTACATCGGGCTGGCCGACCTGGTACGGCAGTTGTGGACGGGGCAGCTGCCGTTGCTGCCCGGTTCGGCGCGTACGTTCCTGCCGGTGGTGGCCATCGACCACCTCGCACGGTTCCTCGCCGCGGTGCCGGAGTACGACGACGGGGCTGTCCACATGCACACCGTGCTGGATCCGTCCACGCCCGAACTTCCCGCGCTGATCAGCATGTTGGCCGATCACCTCGGTGTCCGACCGCCGCGCGGGACGGTTCCGACGGCGGTGGTCCGACGCCTGCCGCGCGCGCTCACGGGCGCCGACCCGGAGACGCTGTCCTTCCTCTCCGAGGACCGCTACGACACCGCCTCCGCCGACCGACTCGCCGACGCCGCGGGCCTGCGCCAGACTCCCGTGGAAGCCTTGCTGACCCGCTGGGCGGAACGCCTGGTGGCCGAGCGCTTCGGCGCGGGCGCCGGCACGACCGGCGGCAGCGGCGGCAACGGCGGTACCGGTGGCAGTGCAGGGGGCAACGGCGGCGCGAGCGCCCTCACCGCCACCGGACGGTTCGCCGGAATCGCCGGCAGCCGGACGTTCGTCGCCGGGGACCGCGAGCAGCCCTCGTACGTGCTGCTGCACGGGCTGCCGGTCGACGCCGACTCCTGGCACGGTGTGGCGGAGCGACTGGGCGAACCCGTCCTGCTCGCCGACCTGCCCGGCCTCGGCCGTTCCTCCCCGGCCCGCATCGGCTCCACCGCGAGCAGCCCGATCACCCCGAGCACCGCCTCCACCCCGAGCACCGCGCGTACCCTGCAAACCCCGGCGACCCCGCACACCCAGGCGACCGCCGCGCCGTTCACCCCCTCCACCACCGACCGTTGGCTCGCCGAGCTGCTCGCTCCTGTGCGGAGCAAGCCGGTTCTGGTGGGCCACTCGGCCGGGACGGCGCCGGCGCTGCGGTACGCGGCGGCGCACCCCGAGCGGGTGGCGGGGGTCGTCCTGGTCGCGCCGTACTTCCTCCAGCCGCGTCCCGGGCCACTGCTGCGCACACCGGCCGTCACCGCGCAGTTGCTGCGCCGGGCGCAGCCCGGGAAGCTGGCGGACCTCCTCGGCGTGCCGGCGGACGATCCGATCGTGGCGGGCACGGCGGAGCAGCTGCGTCGGCCCGGGGTCGCGCGGCGCACGGCGGCGTGGCTGCGCGCGGGCCAGCAGCCTGCCGAACGGGCCGCGCTGGCGACCCTGTTGCGCACCTGCCCGGTGCCGGTGCTGCTGGTGGCCGGTGCAGCGGACCCGCTCACCACGGAAGGGCGCGACGCCTCGCCGTGGCCGGTGACCGTCCTCGCCGGCGCCGGGCACTACCCCCAGCTCAGCTGCCCGGACGAACTCGCCGCCACGATCGCGGAGTTCGCCGCGTCACTGTGACCGGACGGCCGGGGCCGCCCGTCGGAGCGCGAGTTCGCTCCAGCGGACGCCGCCCCGGCCGTGCAGGTCGGCGCGTTCCGCCCGGTGGATCAGCTCCAGGCCTCGGGCGTGGGCGAGTTGCAGGATCTCCTCCGTGGGGGCGTCGAACATGCGGCGCCCCACCGGGACCGGACCGTGCCGGACCGTCATGAGTACCTGACCGCCGTCCGCCAACAGCTCGACGATCGCATCCATCGCCAACGGCCGTTCCTCCTGGGCCAGATGCATCCAGACAGCGGTGAGCAGCACCAGGTCGAAGCGACGGTCGTCGGCACGGAGGACGGGCAGGGTGGGGAGGGCGTCGTCGATCCAGGTGATCGCGCTGTCCGGGTGGAGGCGGCGGCCGTGGGCGCGGAGTTCGGCGGTCGGTTCGACGGCGACCACCCGGTGGCCGAGGGCGGCCAGCGCGGCGGCGTCACGGCCGGTGCCGGCACCGATGTCGAGGATGTCGCTCGGGGCCTCCGGGAACAGGTGCAACATCTCCCGGTGGACCTCGGAGAAGGCCACCTCCTCGTACTGCACCGCGAGCCGGTCGGCCTCCTCGGCGTAACCGGCGTTGCTGGCGAGGGTGTTCACGCGTGCCCTTCCGTCGATCGATTTCGGTCGGCAGTGGGGCGCGCCGTCCGTCCGGGGCCCCTTCGAGCGTCCCGGTCGACGCCGGACGTCCGGTTCCGCACCGCGCGAACGGTTCCGCACCGAGCGGTCCGGTTCCGCAGGGAAGGATCCCTACCGGCCCCACCCCGCAGATTGCTTCCCGTCAGGGCTGCGTCCACTGCTCCGCACCCGAATCTACCTCTGCGCTGCGGCTCCACAGTTCACGGGTCACCACCAGCACGCCGTCGGCGCTCGCCGAACGAGGACGCAGACGAGGACACGAGCAGACGAGAACGCGAACGCGAACGGATCGGACGAGGCGACCGGGCACGTCAGTCCCCGACGAACCACAGCCGGCTCCCGGGTGTCGTCGCGCAAGACTTCAGCTGCGCCGCAAGGTCGGTCACGGCGGCTGTCCGTGATTCGTCGGCGCAGCGCTGCAGCAGTCCCGCGATGCCGAGCATGGCGTGGTGGGCGCCGGCGCCCTTGAGCCGGCGGTCACGGAGGATCCTCCAGGTCTTCATCCGGGCACATCGTGTGACCCGGGCGCGGACCTGCTTGTACAGTGCTTCGACTGCCCAGCGACGGAGTGGTCATGGGTGGGTACGAACGTGCCGTCCACGATGAGTACGGGGCCCTCGCGGTGCCGCTGCCGCTGTTGGAGCGCCGGCAGCGGCCCCGGGTGGTCGACGATCCGATCGGCTGCGGACTTCGAGGTGCCGAACAACGGGGCGAGCTGCCGCAGCGTCAGGACGAGGCCCAACTCGGTGGCTCGGACGGTTTCGGCGTGAGAGCCTCACGATCATGGCCTCTGAAACCGATGTGGGAGAGCTGTTGCACCGGCGCGGCTGGCGGACGGCGTTCACGGTCGCTGAGAGTGTGCACGCGTGGGCCGACCTGGTGGGCGTCATCGAGCGCGGCTACGACGACCACATCCACGAGTACACCAACGACCTCTACTGCCGAAACTGGCTCCACGAGGCGTGGCTCCTGCTGGACGAACACCTCGTCCAGCTCTGGACCCCGCAGATCAAGGCCCTGGACGATCGGTACAGGGCCGCGACCGTCGACGACGACGGCCAGGCACTCGACCAGTTCCACCGGGTGCCCGGCCCCGATCTGTGGTGGTGGCGGCGACACCCCCGCATCCTCACCGGCGACCTCGGCCGAGCGCTGCGCTCGGCCGGTGCCATCGGCACTGACCCGGACACGGCATGACCCTCATTCCGGCGGGGTGACGGGACAGCCCGTAGCCGGCAGTGGCGGGCGGCCTCGACGCGAGGTCGGGGCGGGACCGGGCGGGACCGGGCGGGGATCCGCCGTTCCGGCCTGGTGGAAGATCACGTGCCGGGCACGTCCTGGCCCGGCTCGGCCGTGGACGGCCCACGGCGTTCGCCGCCGGGGCACGTCGCCCGGAAGGAGGAAGGACGACGGCAGGTCAGGCCTCGCCCGGGTGCCACGCGGGCCACTCCCAGGGGCGGTCGGCCCACTGGACGCGGGTGGGGTCGTGGGGGTCGAGGTCGGGGAAGAGCTGGTGGATGCGCGGCTCGAACTCCTCGGGCGCCAGCGGCTCCCAGCCGTGGCCCTCGAAGCGGACCAGGCGGTAGCGGCTGTCGGTGCGGAACTCGGCGATCTCGACCAGGGGCCCGGTCGCCATGTCACTGCTGTTGGATGCCATGACCCCAGCATGTGACGGCCCGCCGAGGAGCGCACGCGGGTTGCGGCAGGCAGCGGACACCGCAACGCCGAACGACGGACACCGGGCGACCCAACGCCAGGCGACCCAACACCGGACAACGGACAACAGCCGCCGGACCGACCGGCGACACACCTCGCCCGGCGACGCGCACCGCCACGACACACGGCGCACCGCCGAAGGGTCCGACGGGGCCCCCGGGGCACAGGCGAACGGCAGCCCGATGCCGTCCGCACCCCTCTTCCGGGTCATGTCCGGTCGCCGCCGCGCTCGTTGAACACGCCGACAGCTCGGTGGCGGAGGAAGGACGAACGATGGACGGGCAGTGGCAGTGGCCGGAGCAGGCACGGTTGCCGCAGCAGCCGACGGGCCCGGCCACGCCACCGGCCGGCCCCCGAGACCCGAATCCCCATCCGAACCCGAACCCGGCCGCGGCCGTGGGCGGACCGATCCCGACTCAGGCCGCCCACAGCCCGGCCCCGACCACCCTCCCTCCGGACCCACCGCAGGGCGCCGCGGGCACCCGTCCGCCGTACCTGCCGCCGCCGGTCCCGGTGCCCTCGCCGGGACCGGGGTCCGCCGGCACGGCAGGCCGGTCGCGGAACCGGCGGCGTACGGTCCGGTGGCTGACGGCGGGCGGGGCGGTCGTCGTCCTCGCCGCCGTCCTGGTGACGTGTGCGCCGCGTTCGGGTGAGGAGTACGGCCCGCTGGTCGCGCTGCCGGAGGGGTCGCCCTCCTCGGGCCCGACCAGCCTGGTGCCGGTGCCGCCGCCACCGTCCGTCCCGGCGGCTCCCGGTCCGGCAGCGGCGGCGGCCTCGCCGACCCCGGGCGCAGGTTCGGGTTCGGGACAGGGAGAGGGCGAGGGCGAGGCGAGTCCGTCCGAGGCGGCGGCGACCGGAGCGGCCGAGCCCGAGGAGGCGGGCGGAACGGACGGCGACGCCGCCACGACGAGCGGTGCCGCCCCGTCCGTGCCCCGACCGAAGCCGGTGCGGACCCCGCGCCCGGCTCCGGCCCGTACGTCCCCGCCGGCGCCGGCGCCCGCTCCCGCGACCGGGAAGGCGCCGTCCCCTCGACCGAACGGCAGTGAACCGGGAGCGGGTGCCGGCACCCTCTGTGACCAGGCCGAACGCTTCGGCCGCTGGGCCCCGGGCTCGGAGCAGGCCAAGCTCTGCCGCAGTATCTACGGCTGACCGCGCCGGAACCCTCCGTCCGCCCCGGCACCGGTCGACCCAGCACCCCCAACCCGTCAGCTCCTCAGCCCCTCAGCCCATCAACCCCCGGTCCAGCCGCGGCGCGAGCACCTTGGCCAGGGTGTCGGTGATGTGTCCGGTGTCCCGGTAGAGCACCACGCCCTCCAGGACCGCCGGGCAGTCCGCCCCGGTGCCGGGGCAGAGCAGCCCGCCGAGGTCGAGGACGCGGACCCGGTACCGTTCGGCGAGGCCGCCGTCCGTCAGCGGGTCGCGCTCGAAGGCCGTCTCCCGGGGGAAGAAGCAGGCGTCGGAGCGGCCGTCGGCGGCGGCCAGGCAGGTCGGGATGTCCTTGCCGGGCATCGGGGTGTCGGCGAGGTAGGCGAGCGGGGCGCCGGTGGCGGCGAGGCGGTCGAGGGTGCGGGTCCACCCGTCGGCGCGCTCGTCCTGGCTGCCGTACCGGTTGAGGCCGGCCATCACGATCAGGCGCGGCTTGGTGCCGGTGGCGAGCCGGGTGAGGGTGTGCTCGCGCCAGCGGTCGCACTCCTCGAAGGTGCGGCCGAGGACGTTGTTGCGCACGGTCATGGTGGCGAGCGGGCAGCCGGGCTTGACCAGCACCTCCAGCGCCCAGTTCCGCTGCTCGGCCATGGCCAGGACGCCGGAGATCCACTGCCCGGCGTGCGAGTCGCCGATGAGGACGATCCGGTCGGGGCTCTGCTCGTTGCCGAAGAGGCAGCGCGGGCTGCGGTCGGTCTGGAGCGGGATCTCGCAGCCCTTGCCGGGCGGGAAGTCCTCGCGGACGCGGGCGAGCGAGGGGGTCAGCGCGGGCACCAGGGTGCCGGGGGCCAGGAGGTCGGGGCCGTCGACGGCGCCGGCCGGGACGACCACCGCCGCGCCGGTCTCGCCGAGCGCCCGGACCGTGCCGCCGCCGAGTGTGAGGGCGGCGATCAGCGGGATCACCAGCGCGCTGGCGCCGACCGCGAGGCCGCGGCGCGGTGCCGGGCTGCTGCCGTAGCGCAGCGGCTCCTCGACCAGCCGCAGGGTGAGCCAGGCGGGTAGCGCGCAGGCGGCGGTGAGGGCGGCCAGGACGGTCCACGGCAGGGCGCCGTACCGGGCCTGGGCGATGGTCAGCACCGGCCAGTGCCACAGGTACCAGCCGTACGAGAGGCGGCCTGCGGCGCGCAGAGGGCGGGTGGCGAGCAGGCGTCCGGCGTCGGTCGCGGTCAGGGTGCGGCGGGCGGGGCCGGCCAGCAGGAGCGCGCCGGTGCCGAGGACGGGCAGCAGTGCGGCGCTGCCGGGGAAGGGGGTGTCGCGGTCGTAGGTGAGGACGGCGAACAGCACGGCGGCGGCGCCGGCCCAGCCGAGCAGTCGGAGGCCGGCGTCGAGCGCCCGGTCGGCCACGGCGGCGCGCCCCGCGACCGCGACCGTCCCCGGGGCGGCGGATGCCCGTCTCGCCAGGGCCGCGGCCATCAGGGCGACCAGGGCCCCGACGGCGAACTCCCAGAGCCGGCTGGCGGTGGAGAAGTACGCGACCGGCGCCGAGTCGGCCGTCCAGCGCAGGCAGAGCAGCAGCGAGACCGCGCCGACGGCGGCGGTCGCCACCGCGGTCGCGGCGGTGCGGCGACGGCCGGTGAGCAGGCGGGCGAGGCCGAGCAGCAGGACGCCCCACAGCAGGTAGAACTGGTTCTCCACGCCGAGCGACCAGAAGTGCTGGAGCAGGCTGGGGTCGCGTTCGGCGGCGAGGTAGTCGGTCTGCCGGCCGACGAAGCGCCAGTTGGCGAACTGGCCGGCGGCGGCGACCAGGTCGCGGGCGAGGTCGGTGCCGCGCAGCGGGTCGAGCAGCAGGCCGCCGGCGAGTGCGGTGGCGACCAGCACGGTGGCGGCGGCGGGCAGGATGCGGCGGGCGCGGCGGGCGGCGAAGTCCCACAGGCCGATGGGGCGGGCGATCAGCATCCCGGTGATCAGGAAGCCGGAGATGACGAAGAAGACGTCGACTCCGACGTAGCCGCCGGCGAAACCGGGCACCGCGGCGTGGAAGGCCAGGACGGCGAGCACGGCGATGCCGCGCAGCCCCTCGATGTCGGGGCGGAAGGCGGCGCGTGCGCGCGGGGCTTCACGGGTGGCCGCGGGGAGGGCGCCGGGGCCCTCGGCCCTGGTGGCGGGTGCGGCGGCATCGCCCCGGGACTTCCCGAGGACGACGGTGGCGGGTGCGGCGGCATCGCCCCGGGACTTCCCGAGGACGGCGGTGGCGGGTGCTGCCGACTCGCCGTCATCGGCGTCGGCGGGCGGGCCGTCGCTGTGGACGGCGTTCGGTGGTACGGCCGTTGACACGGCGGTGCTCCTTGACTGTCTGGCTGCGGTTGTCGGGGCCGCCAGGCCGATGGGGCGGCCGGGCGGCGGTTCCGCGCCGGTGGGGCGACGCGCAAGGAAGCGGCTCGGGTGGAGACGCGGGGAGGTGCCGGCTCAGAAGAGCAGCGGATCCGCCCACCCGGAGGCGAGCAGCCCGAGCAGCAGCAGGACGGCGGTGAGCGCGACCGCTTCCGCCCCGCCGAAGCCCAGGTCGGAGGTGCGCCGCGTCGGCGGGGCGACCTCGGCGGCACCGGCGCGCTCGCCGCCGCGTACCAGCGGGAGCAGTTCGCGGACCAGCGGCAGCATGGTGTAGCCGGTCAGCGCCAGCAGCAGGGTGAGCGCCCAGTACGGCTGCCAGCCGTGCAGGACGGCGGCGCGGACCAGGCCGACGGCGCCGGCGACCAGGACCAGCCCGAGCCAGAGGACGCCGATCCGGCCGACCGTCCGGGCGAGCGAACTGCCGCCGGAGACGGCCCCGGTGGGCACCCAGTCGGCGCTGCGCCGCCGCAGGGCGTGCGCGATGGCGACCACGTGGCAGAGTCCGCCGAGGAGTTGGACGCGGGTGACCTCGAAGCGCCAGCGGGTGCGGGACATCGCGGGCAGCAGGACCAGGGCGACCCAGATGGGCGGCAGGAAGGGCAGGACCTGCCAGGGTTCGATCTCGGTGGGCCGGAAGTACAGCATGATCAGGGCGGGCAGCGGGATGGCGAAGACGTTCACCGCGCTGGTGACGTAGCCGAGGATGCCGTTCCAGAAGCAGAGCCGGGCCGAGCGGGGCAGGGGTCCGCGGCGGAAGCCGGGGTCGCGCAGCAGGGCGAGCGAGCCGAGGCACCAGCGGTACTGCTGGCTGATGAAGGCGGGCAGGCCGGTGGGCGACAGGCCCTTGGCGACCAGCGCGGGCACGTACCGGGTGGTCCAGCCGGCGCGGGCGAGGGAGAGTCCGGTGTAGAGGTCCTCGCTGTGGTCGATCTCCGCGAAGCCGCCGACCCGTTCGAGGGCGGCGCGCCGGTAGAGGGCGTTGGTGCCGCAGCAGACGGTGCCATCCTGGGCGTCCCGGGAGGGCTGGATCCAGCGGTAGAAGATCTCCTGGGTCGCGCCCGCGGCCCGTTCCAGCCAGGACATGTCCGGGTCGGTGTCGAAGCACTGCGGGGACTGCACGATGCCGACCTCGGGGTTGTCGAGGTACGGGACCAGGTGGTGCAGGAAGTCGGGGCGCGGGCAGAAGTCGGCGTCGAGGACGGCGATGACGTCGCCGTTGCCCTCGGCGAGGCCGTGGTTGAGGTTGCCGGCCTTCTTGAAGCGGCCCCGGTCGGGGCGGGCGCGGTACTGGAAGCCGTACGACGCGGCGAGTTCGCGCACCTCGGGGCGGTCGGCGTCGTCGAGGACGTACACGCTCAGGGCGCCGGGCCAGCGGACGGCGGCGGTGTGCCGGTAGGCGTTGTCGAGCACCGCGAGGGGTTCGCCGCAGGTCGGCAGGAGCAGGTCGACACCGGGGTGGCGGTCGGGTCGCCAGGCGCGCAGCAGCAGGTCGTGCGAGTCGCGCGTGTAGCGGCGGGCGCGCTGGCCGTCGGTGATGGACAGCAGCCAGGTGACGCCGTTGAGCACGGTCATCGCCAGGAACGGCCAGAGCAGCGGGCGGCTGAGCGCGAACAGGCCGAGCGTCACGGTGGCGCCGGCGTAGGAGAGGGTGGCGCAGAGCAGCACCCAGCGGCGCTGCGGGCCGAAGTACCAGTAGAGCTCCTGGTCGTCGGGCGGGCTGGGCAGGCGGGTGGGTCCGTCCGCGGGTGTGCGGTGCGGAGCGGATCCGGTGGTGGGCATGGCGGTGCCATGGAGTACGGGCATGCGGAAAGGGCCCCCCTGGGCGTGGACGGAACCGAGCCGTTCCCCGCCAGCCTCTCATATTGGCCTAGACCAATGATGAACGAGGTGTGTCGGCCCGACATCCTTGCAGGTCACAGGGTCTGACGGAGCATCAAGCCCGGAACGCCTGTCTCAAGGAGTGGTCACTCCGGCCCCGCCACACCCCCCACCACACCCACCACACCCGCCACGCCCGCCACGCCCGCCACTCGCCCCGGGCACGCCGAGCGGTCCGCGGCCCGTACGGGGCTCAGACCCGGCCCAGCTCCTTGCTCAGCTTCTCGAAGCGCAGGTCCGGGCGGCGCGGGATGCCGAAGCGCTCGTCACCGTACGGGAAAGGGGAGAAGATCCCGGTGCGGCGGAAGCCCCGGCGCTCGTACCAGGCGATCAGCTCGGGGCGCTGCTCGATGACGGTCATCTCCAGTTCGGTGACGCCCCACTCCTCCGCGGCGTACCGCTCCGCCTCGGCCAGCACGCGCCGTCCGAGGCCCCCGCCCTGCCGGCCCGGGCGCACCGAGAACATCCCGAAGTACGCCTGCTCGCCGCGGCGCTCCAGCTGGCAGCAGGCGAGCAGTTCGCCGCCGTCCTCGGCGAGCAGCACGACCCCGTCGGGGTGGGTGACGGCCGCCTCGACGCCCTCAGCGTCGGTGCGCTGGCCGTCCAGCAGATCGGCCTCGGTGGTCCAGCCGCCCCGGCTGACGTCGCCCCGGTAGGCGGACTCGACCAGGGCGAGCAGGGTCGGCACGTCGGCCGGGGAAGCGGTGCGGAAGGCGAGCGAGTCGGACATGGCGGTGAGGATCCTCTCCCGTCGGGGCGTACGGTCGCGCGGGTCGGCGGCCCGGGGGCGCCGCACTGGTCGACCGCCCCCTCCGCATCGTGCCACAGTGCCCGAACCACCCCGACGGGCCAGGTCGGGCGCACGCGCCGGCCCCGCCGGAGGCCCGCCGGGCCCGTGGCGGACCCCCGCCGAAGGCCCGCCCGACCCGTCGCGGACCCCCGCCCCCCTGCCCGGTCGACTCGGAACCCCGCGCCCGGTGTCAGGCCCCCGCGCCCAGCATCCGGAGCACCAGCTCCCCGTAGCGGCGGCCGAGCTCCTCCGGGGTCTCGGTGCTGTTGCCGGTGTACCAGCGGGAGACGTCGATGCCGAGCGAGGTGACGGCGCGGGCGGCCGTCCGCACCTCGGCGACGTCGAACAGGCCGGCCGCGACGCCCTCCTCGATCACCTCGGTGACCGTGCGCTCGATGGCCAGCCGCAGTTCGCCGACCACCGCGAAGTCCTCGGCGGGCAGAGCGTGCAGCTCGTAGTTGACCACCCGGCCGACCGTTCGGCCCTTGGCGTGCCAGGCGGTGAAGTCCTCCACCAGCCGCCGCATCCGCACCACCGGGTCGCCGCCCGCGGCCACGGCCTGCCGGACCAGCGCCAGGGTGGCGGCGTGGCCGGCCCGGCTGATCTCGGCCAGCACCGCCGCCTTCGAGGGGTAGTGGATGTAGAGCGCGGCCGGGCTCATCCCCGCCCCGGTGGCGATGTCCCGGGTGGTGGTGGCGTGGAATCCGCGCTCTGCGAAGGACTCGACGGCGGCCTGGAGCAGCCGGCGGGCGGCCTCCGGGCGGTCGTCGACGCCCGCTTCCCCGGGCAGGGTGGTCCAGAGGTCGGCGATGGGCGTGCTGGTCATGGCGCCATCCTCCCAGAAGTCGTACAGGCATCCGGTCCCACCGGCCCGGGGCCGCCGCCGTGGGCGCCCCGGAACGGACCGGGGCGGGACCGGGACGGGACCGGGGCTGACGGGGACGGACCGGGATCCGCCGGGCCCGCCGCGGGGGCGGGCGGGCTGTTGACAGCGTCCCGCACCGACAGCATGCTGAGCAAGCGCTTAGTCACCTCGCCTCGAACCCCCTGCGAAAGGACCCTCCGTGGTGCACTCCTTCAAGGGCCAGGTGGCCCTGGTCACCGGCGCCAGCCGCGGTATCGGCCTCGGGATCGCCCGGGAGCTGGTCGCCCGCGGCGCCCGGGTCTGCCTCACCGCGCGCACCCCCGAAACGCTGGCCGAGGCCGTCCGCGACCTCGGCGGCCCCGAGGTCGCCCTCGGGGTGGCGGGGAAGGCCGACGACCCCGCCCACCAGGAGGAGGCCGTCGCCCGCACGGTCGAGGCGTTCGGGCGGCTCGACCACCTGGTCAACAACACCGGCATCAACCCGGTCTACGGCCCGGTCCTCACCACCGACGAGGCGGCCGCCGCCAAGATCCTCGCCGTCAACGTCCTCGCCCCGCTCGCCTGGACCCGCCACGCGCACGCGGCCTGGATGGGCGAGCACGGCGGCTCCGTGGTCAACATCGCCTCCGTCGCCGGGATCCGCGCCTCCGCCGGCCTGGGCCTGTACGGGGTCAGCAAGGCCGCGCTGATCCGGCTGACCGTCGAACTCGCCGCCGAACTCGGCCCGCAGGGCATCCGGGTCAACGCCGTGGCACCCGCCGTGGTGAAGACGAAGTTCGCCGAGGCTCTGTACACCGGGCGCGAGGAGGAGGTCGCCGCCGCGTACCCGCTCGGCCGGCTCGGGGTGCCCGAGGACGTGGCGGGCGCGGTGGCCTTCTTGCTCTCCTCCGACGCCGGCTGGCTGACCGGCCAGACCCTGGTCGTGGACGGCGGCGTCACCCTCGGCGGCGGGCTGTGACCGGCCCCGCCGACCGGTCGGCCGCCCCGGGCGGCGCACCCGCCCCGCGTACGCCCGCCGACGGCTTCGCCGGCCGGGGCGTCGTCGTCACCGGTGCCGGCCGGGGCATCGGCGCGGCCCTCGCCCTCGCCTTCGCCGGGGCCGGCGGCCGGGTGGTCGTCAACGACCTCGACCCGGCCGCCGCCCGTACGGTGGCCGGCGCCATCGGCGCCCGCGCCGTCGCCGCCCCCGGCGACGCGGCGAGCCCCGAGGGCGTGGCCGCCCTGGTCGCCGCGGCCCGCGCCGAACTCGGCGAGATCGACATCTGGTGTGCCAACGCCGGCGTCGCCCCGGGCGGCGGGGCCGACGCCCCCGCCGCGGCCTGGGCGAGCGCCTGGGAGGTCAACGTCCTGGCCCACGTCCGGGCCGCCGAACTGCTGCTCCCCCGCTGGCTGGAGCGCGGCGAGGGCCGGTTCGTGGCCACCGTCTCGGCCGCGGGGCTGCTCACCATGCTCGGCTCGGCCCCGTACTCGGCCACCAAGCACGCCGCTCTGGCCTTCGCCGAGTGGCTCGCCGCCACCTACCGCCACCGCGGCCTGCGGGTGCACGCGCTCTGCCCGGCCGGCGTCCGCACCGGCCTGCTGGACGCCGCGGGGCCGGTCGCCGCCGCGCTGCTCGCACCGACCGCGCTGGACCCGGAGGACGTCGCCGAGGCGGCCCTCGACGGGATCCGCGCCGAACGCTTCCTGCTGCTGCCGCACCCCGAGGTGGCCGGCCACGCCGCCGCCCGCACCGCCGACCCGGACCGCTGGCTCGACGGCATGAACCGCCTGCAGCAGGGCCTGGAGATGGGGGGTGCGCTGTGAGGGCCTGGCAGGTCGCCGCACTCGGCGAACCCCGTGACGCGATGCGGCTCGCCGCGGACGTCCCCCGCCCGGTGCCCGGACCGGGGCAGCTGCTGGTCCGGGTGCGTGCCGCCGCCGTGAACTTCCCGGACGCCCTGATGGTCCGCGGCCACTACCAGGTGCGCCCGCCGCTGCCGTTCACCCCGGGCGTGGAGCTGTGCGGGGAGGTCGTCGAACCGGCCGGGCCCTGGCCCCGCGGCGAGCGGGTGGTCGGCACCCCGGTGCTGCCCGGCGGCGCGTTCGCCGAGTACGCCCTGCTGGACGCCGGTGCCGCCTTCCGCGCGCCCGACGCCCTGGACGACGCCGAGGCCGCCGCCCTGCACATCGGCCACCAGACGGCCTGGTTCGCCCTGCACCGGCGTGCCGCGCTGCGGCCGGGCGAGACGCTGCTGGTGCACGCGGCGGCGGGCGGGGTGGGCAGCGCGGCCGTCCAACTGGGCCGGGCCGCCGGGGCGCGGGTGATCGCGGTCGTCGGCGGGCCCGGGAAGGCCGCGGTGGCCCGCGAGCTGGGCGCCGACCTGGTGGTCGACCGGACCGCCGAGGACTTCGTGGCGGCGGTCAAGGAGGCGACCGGCGGGCGGGGCGCCGACGTGGTCTTCGACCCGGTCGGCGGCGACGCCTACACCGGCTCGGCCCGCTGCACCGCGTTCGAGGGCCGGATCGTGGTGGTGGGGTTCGCCGGGGGCCAGATCCCGGCACCCGCCCTCAACCACGCGTTGGTGAAGAACTACAGCATCCTCGGCCTGCACTGGGGCCTCTACGCCACCCGTGACCCGCAGGCCGTCCGCACCGCCCACGCGGAGCTGACCGCGCTCGCCGACCGCGGCGCGGTCCGCCCGCTGGTGAGCGCCCGACTGCCGCTGGCGCAGGCCGCGGAGGCGGTCCAGCTGGTGGCCGACGGCCGCAGCACGGGCCGGCTGGTGGTGCTCCCGGACTGAGGCCGGCGCCGCGGCCGGGCCCACGGCGGACGGGCTACCGTGCGTCCGTGCCCACCCGCGCACCAGCACCCGCCGCGATCACCTCCAGGGCCGGTCGCGGCGGGCGGCCGAGCAGCTGCGGCAGGTGGTTGTCGAGCCCGCGGCCGTCCAGGAAGCCGTGCGCGATGGCCGAGTAGGTGCCCACCAGCATCGGCACCTGGAACGGCACCGCGCCGGAACCCGCCACCGCCCGCCGCGCCCCGGCCAGCGAGGCGGGCCGGTAGACGACCGGGCGGCCCGCGCCGCTGAGCGCCCCGGCGAGGTCGGCGCCGCCGATCGCCCGCTCCCCCACCAGTTCGTAGACGCGGCCCGCGTGCCGCTCCGGGGCCAGCGCGACGGTCGCGGCGACCTCGGCGAGGTCGGCTCGGGCGACCGCCGCCAGCCGGCCCTCGCCCAGCGGCGCAGTGATCACACCGTCGGCGTCCGGGGCGGCCAGGGCGCCGAGCAGTTCCGCGTACAGGCCGTTGCGCAGCACCGTCCAGCCGGGCACGGTCGAGGCGGCGAGCCGGCGCTCGGTCCAGCGGTGGGCCAGGGCGTACGCCAGGTGGTCGCCGTCGCCGGAGAGGCTGGTGTAGACGACGTGCCGGACGCCGGCCCGCTCGGCGGCCCCGATCGCGGCCCCGTGCCGGGCGATCACCGTGTCGTCCTCGCCGTAGCCGGCGGAGATCAGCAGCAGCGTCCGGACGCCCGCGAAGGCGGCGTCCAGGCTCGCGGGGTCGTCGAAGTCGACCCGGCGGGTGGGCGGTCCGCCGTCCGCCGGGTCGGGGGTGCGGGTGCCGAGCACCAGGCGGACGTCCTCGCCCGCCCGGGCGGTGAGCTCGTCGACGACGAGCCGGCCGAGGCCGCCGTTGACTCCGGTGACGAGAAGCATGGTCCCTCCGATGGGCCGTCGACGTGGTCGTCGAGGTGGTCGTCGCTGCGGTCGTCGTGCCGCGACGGCTTCCATCGTGCTCAGTATGATCATCCGGCGTAAGGAGGCACATTCATGTCAGTGGGGCACACCGGGGTAACCACCCCCCGTCCGGTGGTCTGGTGCGAGGACGGTGTGGACTGCGGCATCCGCGACGTCCTGAACCGGCTCGGCGACAAGTGGTCGGTCCTGGTGGTCGTCGAACTCGCCCAGGGCGTACGGCGGTTCCGCGAGCTCCAGCGCTCCCTGCCGGGCATCTCGCAGCGCATGCTGACCCTGACCGTGCGCCGGCTGGAGCGGGACGGCCTGGTCTCGCGAACCGTCCACCCGACCGTCCCGCCGCAGGTGGAGTACGAGCTGACCGCGCTCGGGCACGAGCTGACCCACCTGGTCCGCGCCATGGCGGACTGGTCGTACGACCACCACGACGCGATCCTGGACTCCCGTCGCCGCTGGGACGAGGCCAACCCGGACAGCGAGATCCGCTGAGGCACCGCCCGGGCGCGGGCCGGTGTTCCCGGGCGCGACGGCCGCCGGGGCGTGGGCAGGTGTTCCCGGGCGCGACAGCCGCCCGGGCGGGACGGCCTCGGCTCAGGCGCGGTACTTGCGCAACTCCCGTCGGGCGAGCGAGCGCTTGTGCACCTCGTCCGGGCCGTCGGCCAGCCGCAGGGTGCGGTTGCCCGCCCACAGCTGGGCCAGCGGGGTGTCCTGGCTGACCCCGGCCGCGCCGTGCGCCTGGACGGCCTTGTCGAGGATCCACTCCACCGTCCGCGGGGTGGCGATCTTGATGGCCTGGATCTCGGTGTGCGCCCCGCGGTTGCCGACGGTGTCCATCAGCCAGGCGGTCTTCAGCACCAGGAGCCTCAACTGCTCGATGCGGACCCGGGATTCGGCGATCCAGTCCTGGACGACGCCCTGCTCGGCGAGCGGCCGGCCGAAGGCGACGCGGTCCAGCGTGCGGCGGCACATCAGCTCGACGGCCCGTTCGGCGATGCCGATGGCGCGCATGCAGTGGTGGATCCGGCCCGGCCCCAACCGGGCCTGGGCGATGGCGAATCCGTCGCCCTCCGCACCGATCAGGTTCTCCACCGGCACCCGGGCGTCCTCGAACAGCACCTCGGCGTGGCCGCCGTGGTCGGCGTCGTCGTAGCCGAAGACCGTCATGCCCCGGCGCACCGTGACGCCCGGGGTGTCACGGGGGACGAGGATCATGCTCTGCTGCCGGTGCGGCGCCGCCCCGGGATCGGTCCGGCCCATCACCACGAGGATCCGGCACTCGGGGTTCATCGCCCCGGTGATGTACCACTTGCGGCCGTTGACCAGGTACGTGTCGCCGTCCCGCTCGATCCGGGTGGCGATGTTGGAGGCGTCCGAGGAGGCCACCTCGGGCTCGGTCATGGCGAAGGCCGAACGGATCCCGCCGTCGAGCAGCGGCCGGAGCCACTGCCGCCGCTGCTCCTCGGTGCCGAACTGGGCGAGCAGTTCCATGTTCCCGGTGTCCGGAGCCGCGCAGTTGAGCGCGGGCGGCGCCAACTGCGGGCTACGACCCGTGATTTCGGCGAGCGGCGCGTACTGGAGGTTGCTCAGGCCGGCACCGTCCCCACCGGGGAGGAAGAGGTTCCACAGGCCCTGCTTGCGTGCCGCGCGCTGCAGTTCGCCGACGATCGGCGGCACCGTCCAGGCGGGGCGGGCCGGATCGGCGAGCTGCTCGGCCAGCACGGCCTCGGCCGGGTACACCTGTGCGGCCATGAACGCCTCCAGCTGCTCGCGCAGTTCGAGCGTCCGGGCGTCGGGGGCGAAGTCCATCGGGGTCACTGCTCCTTGCGAGGGGTGGGGGCGGTGCGGTCGGCATCCGGGCGGTCGGCGGCGGCGGGGCGCAGCGTGGCCAGTCCGTGCTCGACGAGGACGGGGGCCATCGCCCCGGCCCGTTCGAAGCCCGCGCCGAGGGTGCCGCCCTGCCGGTAGCGGTAGTGGATGCCCTCGGCGACGACGGCGAGCTTGAAGGAGGCGAAGGCCACGTACCAGTCGAGTTCGGCGGCGTCCCGGCCGGTCTCCGCGGCGTAGCGGCCGACCAGTTCGGCGGCCGACGGGAAGCCGGGTGCGGTCGCCGCGGACGGGATCAACCCGCCGCCGACCCCGGCGAGTTCGGTGTACATCACCAGCAGTCCGACATCGGTGAGCGGATCGCCGAGGGTCGACATCTCCCAGTCCAGCACCGCTCCGATCCGGTCGGCACCGCGGGAACCGCCCGGCCCCGAACCGCCGACGCCCGGACCCGAGCCGCCGCCCCCGCCCGGGCCGCCGGGGCCGTTCAGTGCGTCGGCGCTGTCGACCAGGACGTTGTCGAGCCGGTAGTCGCCGTGTACCAGGGCCGCGGCCGGGGAGGCCGGGAGCCGTTCGGCGAGCAGGGCGCACAGCCGGTCGATGCCGGGCAGTTCGCGGCTGCGCGAGGCGGCGAGCTGGGTGGACCAGCGGCGCAGCTGGCGCTCCAGGTACCCCTCGGGTCGGCCGAAGTCGGCGAGCCCGACCGCCGCGGGGTCGATCCGGTGCAGGGCCACCAGGGTGTCGACCAGCCTCAGCCCGAGGGCCCGGACCCGCTGCTCGCCGAGGGCGGCCAGGGCGTCGGCGTCCCGGTGGGCGGTGCCGGGGACGTACGCCATCAGGTACCAGGGGGCACCGAGGACCCGGTCGGTCGGATCGAACAGCAGGGTGGCCGGCACCGGCACCTCGGTGCCGTGCAGCGCGGTCATCACCCGGTACTCGCGGCCCATGTCGTGCGCGGTCGCGAGGACGTGGCCGAGCGGCGGGCGGCGGAGCACCCAGCGGTCGGCGCCGCCGGTGAGCAGGTAGGTGAGGTTGGAGCGGCCGCCCTCGATCAGCTCGGCGCGCAGCGGCCCCCCGACGCCCCCGGGGAGCTCGCGCTCCAGGTGCGCGCGGAGGGCGGCCAGGTCGAGCCCCGGCGGGTCGCCGGCGGGCTGCGCGGGGGTGTCGGGCATCGGCTCACTCCTCGGGGAAGGTGACTAAGCGCTTGCTCAGCATTCAGCCCGCGCGCCCGCCCTGTCAACGCCCCGGCCCCCGCAACGCCTCCGCCGTATCGCCGCCCCCGCACAGCGGCCCCGCCGAAACGCCCGCCCACCTGCTCGCCCGCCACCGCCCGCACACGCCCGCACACGACGGAGGCCCGCACCGGGCGCCACCCGGTGCGGGCCTCCGTACGGGCCTCCGTAAGGGCCGGCCGCCGCCCTCAGACGTCGACCGTGGACCCCGAGGCGAGCGAGCGCTCGGCCGCCGCCAGGATCTCCACCACCCGCAGGCCGAAGCGCGCGTCGCAGGGGTGCGCCTCGCCGGTGCGCGCCGACTCCAGCAGCGCGTCCACGGCCCGCTGCAGCGCCCGGACGGGGCCCTCGCCGCGCTCGGGCAGCTGGACCGTCCCGGCCTCGCCGCGCAGCTCCATGCCGGTGCCGCCGCCCTCGACCGGGGCGGTGAGGCTGAGCGCGAGCGTGCTGGAGGCGCCGCCCTCGTGCCGCAGCACCAGGTGGACGGTGTCCCGGGGCCCGTCCACCGCCGTGACCCGGGTGGCGTCGCCGAGCACCGGGAGCAGCACCGACAGCGCATGCGGGCCGACGTCCCAGAGCGCGCCCTTCTCCCGGCGCCACGGCGAGGCCGCGTACGGGCTGCCGCTGCCGGGTGCGAACACCGAGCCGAGCCAGTCGGAACGCCCGGTGAACCAGCCGCCGACGGCGGCCTGCTTCTCGATCCACGGCTGCTGCTCCCCGCCGAAGCGGACGGTGAAGAACACCACCGAGGCGACCCGGTGCGCGGCGGTGGCCTCGACCACCCGGTGGGCGTCGGAGACGGTCAGCGCGACCGGCTTGTCCAGCAGCAGGTGGCAGCCGGCCTCGGCGGCGCGCACCGCCAGTTCGGCCTGCACGGTCGGCGGCAGCGCGATGGAGACGGCGTCGACGTCGGCGAGCAGCCGGTCGAGGTCCGCGTAGCCGGGGGCGCCGTGGGCCGCGCCCAGCGCGGCAGCCGCCTCGGGCCGCCGGCCCCAGACACCCGCCAGCTCCACCCCGGGGTGCCCGGCGAGGACGGGCGCGTGCACCCGCTCCGCCCAGGGGCCGGTGCCCAGCAGTCCGATCCTCATCCGTACCACTCCGCCTCTCCTGTCGTGCTGACGTACCGACCTGCGGACCCGCCTACCCACCGACCTGCCGACCTGCCGACCCGCGGTCCTGCCGTGCGCGCCGCGCCGTGCTCAGCCCTGGACGCGGGCCAGGGTGAAGCCGTCGTAGCCCTTGCTGCCCACGGTCTGGACCGAGGTCGCCGAGACCCGCGGCTCGGCGGCGATCAGGTCGTGCAGCCGCCGGGTGCCGAGCACCGCCGGGTCGGTGGAGTCGGCGTCGGCGACCGCGCCGGCCCGCACCACGTTGTCCACGACGATCAGCGAACCGGGCCGGGTCAGCCGCAGCGCCCAGCCGAAGTAGTCGGGGTTGCTCGGCTTGTCGGCGTCGATGAAGACCAGGTCGAAGGGCTCGGTGCCGTCCGCGGCCAGCGCCGCCAGCGAGTCGGCGGCCGGGCCGGTGCGCACCTCGGCGATCTTCTCCAGCCCGGCCCGGGCGAGGTTGCCCCGGGCGACCTCGGCGTGGACCGGGTCGAGCTCCAGGGTAATCAGCGTGCCGTCGGCGGGCAGGGCGCGGGCCAGCCAGATGGCGCTGTAGCCGGCCAGCGTGCCGACCTCCAGGATCCGGCGGGCGCCCAGCGTGAGGGCGAGCAGGTGGAGCAGCTTGCCCTGGTTGGGCGCGACGGCGATGCGGGGCAGTCCGGCCGCGTCGGCGTCGGCCTGGGCTGCCTCCAGGACCGGGTCGTGGCCGACCAGCCGTTCCACGAAGTACGCGTCCACCGCGTCCCAGGTCCGCCTGTCCATCGGCTCCATCGGCCCTCCTCGGTGCTGACCGCCGGATGTCGCCGCGCGTCACCGCACGGCGGGGATTGTCACCGTACGTCACCGCCGGGACAGCCCCAGATGCTATCCCGGCGGTACGGCCGTCCTGGCGAAGCGGCGTCCGCCGCGCGGCGTGTCAGTCAGCGGTGGCCGGGGCCGCCGCGGGGGCCGGGGCCGTCGCGGGGGCCGGGGCGGCGGCGGTCTGCGCCGCGTCCTCCGCCTCGCGCTGCGCCTTGGCCTTGGCGGCGCGGCGCTTCAGCAGCCACGCCGAGAAGGCGCCGCCGAGTGCGGCCAGCACCAGACCGGCCCAGGAGAAGCTCTTCAGCCACTGCTCGGCGACCTTGCCGACCTGGTAGACGGCCCAGGTGGTGCCGCCGGCCCAGACGATGCCGCCCAGCACGTTGGCGACCAGGAAGCGCCAGTACGGCATCTTCAGCGCGCCCGCCAGCGGACCGGCGAAGATCCGCAGCAGGGCGATGAACCGGCCGAAGAAGACCGCCCACATGCCCCACTTCTGGAACGAGCGCTCGGCGCTGGCCAGGTGGTCCGGCCCGAAGTGCTTGGGGAACTTCCGCCCCAGCTTCTCGAACAGCGGCTTGCCGCCGCGTCGTCCGATCGAGTAGCCGATCGAGTCGCCGACGATCGCCCCCACGATCGCGCAGATCGCCACGCCCCACGGGCTGACCACGCCCTGCGCCGCGAGCAGCGCGGACGACACCAGGGCGATCTCGCCCGGCAGCGGGATGCCGAGACTCTCCAGCCCGATGATCAGGCCCACCATCGCGTACACCGCCGTCGGCGGGATGCCCTCGATGAGGTGCTCGATGTTCAGCAAGGCCGGTACCTCCGTGGCAGGCCGAGGCAGCGCCCGGCCAGGCGTGTCTCGACGGTTCCGTGTGCGGCAGCGCCGCTCCCCGAATGGGCAGCCTAACGTGCCGGGCCGGCGTTCCCCCGGCCCGCGGCGGGTGCGGGGGCCCGACCGGGCACTGCGCCGACCCGGCCGGCCGGGCACTACGCTGGCGTGGCCGGCCGGGCCGGTGGGGTCGCCGAGTGGGGAGTGTCCGGGAACGTGTTCGTGAAGATCTGCGGTCTGAGCACCGCTGCGGACGTCGCGACGGCCGTCGCGGCCGGCGCCGACGCGGTGGGCTTCGTGCTCACCGAGAGCCCGCGCCGGGTGGCGCCGGAGCTGGTCCGGGAGCTGGTGGCCGCGGTGCCCGAGGAGGTGCTGACCGTCGCGGTGTTCCGGGAGGAGCCGGCCGAGTACGTCCGGGCGGCCGTGCGCGCGTCCGGGGTGCGGGCCGCGCAGCTGCACGGCAACCACCCGCCCGCCGCCTTCGCCGAGCTGGCCGACCTGGGCCTGCCGCTGATCCGGGCCACCTCGGCCGCGGCCGCGGCCGGCTCCGACTGCGGGGACTTCGGCGAGGAGCTGCTCCTGCTGGACTCGCCGGTGCCGGGCTCCGGCGAGGCGTGGGACTGGTCCGAGCTGGGTGCCAGGCCGCCCGCCGGACGGTGGATGCTGGCCGGCGGGCTGCACCCGGCGAACGTCGGCGCGGCGATCGCCGCGGCCCGGCCGTGGGGCGTGGACGTCTCGAGCGGGGTCGAGGCCCGGCGCGGGGTGAAGGACCCGGCGCTGATCACGGAGTTCGTCCGGGCCGCCAAGGCCGGCTGAGGCCGCACCGCCCGCTCGGCTTCACCACTCCAGGCCCGCCGCCCACGGCCCCGCGGCTTCACGGCTGCAGGCCCCGCGGCTTCACCACTCCAGGCCCGCGGCCCCGCGGGCGGCGGCGGTGACCGCCGCGGCGGCGACACGCCCGCGCCGGTACGGTCCGGGCTCCGGAGCAGCGCAGGCATTGTGACGGACCATCGGACGACGGGCCCGCTCCGGGCCGCCCCTCGTCGATCGGCGCCGCATGCCCCCGCTCCCCCGCCGTCCCCGCACCCTCCTCGCCGGGCTCGGAGGCTGCCTGCTGGCGGCCTCCCTGCTGCCCGTCCCGGCGGCAGCCGCGGCCACCGCCCGAGCCGCCGCCGCACCCCTGCTCGCCGTCGCCGCCGAGCCGCTGGAGCAGCGCGTCGAGTCGCTGCTGGCCCGGTTGACGACGCAGGAGAAGGCGCGGCTGCTGCAGGGCGTCCCCGCCCCGCACGGGGTGCACTCGGTGGGGTACGTCGAGGGCGTTCCCCGGTTGGGCATCCCGCCGCTGCTGCTGGCCGACGGCCCGGCGGGCGTCCGGGACGGGCAGCCGGCCACCGCGCTGCCCGCGCCGGTGTCGCTCGCCGCCGCGTTCGACCCGGTGCTGGCGGGCACGTACGGTTCGGTGCTGGGTCGCGAGGCGCGGGCCCGCGGCTACCGGGTGCTCTACTCGCCGATGGTGAACGTGGTGCGGATCCCGCAGGGCGGGCGGAACTTCGAGACCCTGGGCGAGGACCCGCTGCTGGCCGGGCGGCTCGCCGCCGCGCAGGTCCGGGCCGTCCAGGCGCACGGTGTCGCGGCGCAGGTCAAGCACTACGCGGCGAACAACCAGGAGAAGGACCGCGAGTCGTTCAGCTCCGAGGTGGACGAGCGGACGCTCGCCGAGATCGAGCTGCCGGCCTTCCGCGCCGCCGTCCAGGACGGGCGGGCGTGGTCCGCGATGTGCGGCTACAACCCGGTCAACGGGATCTGGGCCTGCGAGAACTTCCCGCTGCTGCGCGACGTGCTGAAGGGCCGGTGGGGCTTCGACGGGGTGGTCGGCTCCGACTACCCCGCCACCCACTCGGCGGTCAACGCCGCGGCGGCCGGGCTCGACCAGGAGTTCGGCGGCTCGACGCACTTCACCGGGCTGGCCGACGCCGTGGCCGACGGGCGGCTCGCCCCCGCGATCCTCGACGACCAGGCCCGGCGGGTCCTGCGGCTGATGGCCCGGACCGGGGCGCTGGACGGCGGGCAGCCGCCCGCCTCGGACCCGGCCGCGGGCGCCCGGGACGCCAGGGCCGCCGCGGTCGCGGGCACCGTCCTGCTGCGCAACCAGCAGTCGGTGCTGCCGCTGGACGCCGCCCGGCTGGGCTCGGTCGCGGTGCTCGGCCCCTGGGCCGACCGGGCCTACACGGGCGGGTACGGCTCCTCGCACGTCACCCCGTACCCGGAGCACACGGTGACGCCCCGCCAGGGCATCGCGGCCCGGGTCGGCTCCGGGGTGACCGTCCGCCACCACAAGGGCGACGACGCCGAGGCGGCGGCCCGGCTGGCGGCGGCCTCGGACGTGGCGGTGGTGGTGGTCGGCGACGAGGAGACCGAGGGCGCCGACCGCAGCACGCTGGCCCTGACCGCGGCGGACGACGCGCTCGTACGGGCCGTCGCCCGCGCCAACCCGCGCACCGTGGTGGTGCTCAACACCGGCGGCCCGGTGACCATGCCGTGGCTGGAGGAGGTGCCGGCGGTCGTGGAGGCCTGGTACCCGGGCGAGCAGAGCGGCGCGGCACTCGCCGACGTGCTGTTCGGCGACGCCGACCCGGCCGGCCGACTGCCCGTCACCTTCCCCACCTCGGAGGCGGCCACGCCGATCGGCGACCCCGCGCAGTACCCGGGCGTGGACGGCGCCTACCACTACACCGAGCGGCTGGGCGTCGGCTACCGCTGGTACGACGCGGCCGGGGTGGCGCCGATGTTCCCGTTCGGACACGGCCTCTCGTACACCACCTTCGGGTACGCGAACCTCACCGTGGAGGGGCCGGACGCCGCCGGGCGGGTGCGGGTCGGCTTCGACGTCACCAACCGCGGCGGCCGGACCGGCACCGAGGTGCCCCAGCTCTACCTGGCCTTCCCCGGGGCCGCCGGCGAACCCCCGCAGCAGCTCAAGGGCTTCGACAAGGTCACCCTGGCCCCCGGGGCCTCCCGGCACGTGGAGATCCGGCTCGACCGGGAGTCCTTCGCCCACTGGAACCCGCAGGTCCACGGCTGGGAGGTGGCCGGCGGCCGGTACGGGATCACCGTCGGCGCGTCCTCCCGCGCGCCCCGGCTGACCGGCGCGGTGCAGGTACCGGCCTCGGCCGCCGTCTCCACCTGGTCGGGCCGGGTCACCGCCGAGGACGGCGGCTGCCTGGACGCGGGAGCCGTCGCGGACGGCAGCGGGCCCGTCCGGACGGCCGCCTGCGAGGGCACCGCGGCGCAGGAGGCCACGGTCGGCTCGGACGCCACGATCCGCTTCCTCGGCGGCTGCCTGCACCCCGCGGGCACGGCCGACGGCGCCGAACTCGGGCTGCAGGACTGCACCGGCGCCGGGGCGCAGCGCTGGACGGTCCGCCCGGACCGCTCGATCGCCCACCCGGACTCCGGCCGCTGCCTGCACGCCGCGGACGGCCTCCTGCGGCTGCGCACCTGCTCCGGCGCCGCCGAGCAGCGGTTCCGCACCCCCCGGCCGAGCGGGCCGGTCACCGGCATCGCCGGCCGGTGCACGGACGTCGACCGCGCGGCCACCGTCAACGGCACCGCCGTGCAGCTCTACCACTGCAACTCCACCGGCGCGCAGGACTGGACCGTCCAGCAGGACGACACGCTGCGGGCGTTCGGCCGCTGCCTGGACGTCACCGACGGCCGGACCGCCGCCGGCACGCCGATCCAGCTGTACGACTGCAACGGCACCGGCGCCCAGGCCTGGCAGCACCGGCCGGACGGCACGCTGCTCAACCCGGTGTCGGGCCGCTGCCTGGACGCCCGTGACGGCAGCAGTGCGGACTTCACCCGGCTTCAGCTGTGGGACTGCCACGGGGGCGCCAACCAGCGCTGGATCCTGCCGTCCTGAGGCCGGCGCCCCGGCGGCGGGAGGCGGGCCAGGTCGGCGGGAGGGCGCCGGTCGAAACGCTCCGCGGGCAGTTTTTACCTGCCCGAGATCTGACGGTGCAAAGGTTGTTAGGCATGCCTATCCTGCTCTACTGTCTGCCAGCCGACAGCTGCCCTCACCCCCCGGAGTCGCCATGTCCTCCCGCCGTACGACCGCGGCTTCCGCCCTTCTCGTCCTCGCCGTCACCGGCGCCGCCCTCACCGGCTGCACCGAGAAGAAGGCCGACGCGGGCTCCGGCGACGCGGTTCAGGTCAACGCCTCCGACAGCGCGTGCGAGGTCTCGAAGACCAGCTTCCCCGGCGGCCACGTGCAGCTGTCGGTGCACAACAAGGGCTCCAAGGTCACCGAGGTGTACGTCTACGCCCCCGGCGACCGGATCGTCACCGAGCGCGAGAACATAGGCCCCGGCACCAAGGTCGTCATCTCCGCCGAGATCAAGCCCGGCAGCTACGAGATCGCCTGCAAGCCGGGCATGGTCGGCGACGGCATCCGACAGAAGGTCACCCTCACCGGTGACGGCGCGGCGGCCAAGAGCGACCCGCGCCTCGACGCCGCGGTCGCCGCCTACCGCAAGTACGTCCAGGAGCAGGCCGACGCCACCATCCCGGCGGTCGAGGCGTTCGCCGCCGCCGTGAAGGCCGGTGACGTCGAGAAGGCCAAGGCCCTGTACGCGCCCTCGCGCATCGGCTGGGAGCGCACCGAGCCGGTCGCCGAGAGCTTCGGCGACATCGACCCCAAGACCGACCTCCGCGAGGACGGCCTGGAGCCGAACCAGGAGTGGACCGGCTGGCACCGGCTGGAGAAGTCGCTCTGGGCCGACAAGAAGATCGACGACGGCGACCGCAAGCTCGCCGAGCAGCTGGTCGCCGACCTGAAGGACTGGCAGAAGCGCGTCGGCTCGGCCGACATCACCCCCACCGGCATGGGCAACGGCGCCAAGGAGCTGCTGGACGAGGTCGCCACCGGCAAGGTCACCGGCGAGGAGGAGCGCTACAGCCACACCGACCTGGTCGACTTCAACGCCAACGTCGAGGGCGCCAAGAAGGCGTACGAGCTACTCAAGCCGTACGCCGCGGAGAAGGAGCCGGAGCTCTCCAAGTCGCTGGACGCCGCGTTCGGCGCGCTGGAGGCGCTGCTCGCCAAGTACCGCCAGGGCGACACCTTCGCCTCCTACGACACCGTCACCGAGGCCGAGCGCAAGGTCTTCTCGGACGCGGTGAACGGCCTGGCCGAGCCGCTGTCCAAGCTCGCGGCCGCCGTCGTCGTCCAGTAGTCGCCCCCACCCGACTCCACCCCCGCGCTGCCGTGGCGGCCCCCGTCCACGGG
>NZ_JBSGXP010000078.1:0-39014 GCF_053610105.1 Kitasatospora sp. NPDC054939
GCTCGGTGTTGTGTATACCCGCCAGGCGCGGTGGTGCCGGGCGGGCCCGCGGCCGGCGGGCGCCCGGGGCGGGGCGTCCGCGGACGCCCCGCCCGGTCAGTACGGGTACACGCCGCCCAGCTGCGGCGGCGGATCGCCGAAGCCCTCGGCCACCCGCTTGTGGTAGGTCGCCCGGTCGACGACCTCCAGGCCGACGATCTCCCACGGCGGCAGTTTCGCGGTGGCCTTGTGCTCGCCCCACAGCCGCAGCGCCATCGCCGCCGCGTCGTGCAGGTCGCGGGCCTGCTCCCAGTAGCGGATCTCGGCGTGGTCGGCCGCGTACCGGGCGGTGAGGAAGAAGGAGTGGTCGTGCGCCAGCCGCTCCAGGCCGGCCCGCAGCGCGGTCAGCGGGGTGACCTGCCCCGCGACGCTCAGCACGACGTGCCACAGCCGGGCCTGCTCCGGCCCGGCCGGCGGTTCGGCCTCGGCCCGGCGCTCGGGCCGCACCGACCGGACCGGGCGGGCGGCGGCCGGTCCGCCCGCATCGGCCGGCTCCGGGTCGCCGCCGCGCCCGCCGTCGATGCTGGTCAGCCGTCGGCCTGCCGGTCCTCCCGTCAGCGCTGCCTCACGCCCGTGTTCCACCGGCGGCCTCCTGTTCGGCGCTGTCGTCCTCGACGCTGTCGTCCCCTCGTCCGCCCCGGGGCCCGGGCCCGGTGCGGGCCGCTGCCCGCTGCCCCGCGCGGGCGGGTCGGCCCGGCGGCCGTCCGGGGCGTCAGGCGCGCAGGACGACCAGGTCGTCGCGGTGGACGACCTCGCGCTCGTACGCGGCGCCGAACTCCTGGGCCAGCTCCCGGGTCGACCGGCCGAGCAGGCGGGGCAACTCCCTCGCATCAAAGTTGACCAGTCCGCGCGCCACGATGTGGCCGTTTTCGGCAAGAAGGTCCACCGGATCGCCCGCGGCGAAGTCCCCGTCGACCCCGACGACCCCGGCCGGGAGCAGCGAGGCGCCCCCGGAGACGACGGCCGCCACGGCGCCCTCGTCGAGGTGCAGGGCGCCGCGCGGGGTGCTGGCGTGGGCGAGCCAGAGCATCCGGTCCGAGGAGCGGCTGCCGGTGCGCAGGAACAGCGTGCCGGTGGGCCGGCCCGCCAGCGCGTCGGCGGCCTGGCTGGCGGCGGTCAGCACCACGGGGATGCCTGCGCCGGTGGCGATCCGGGCGGCCTCGACCTTGGTGACCATGCCGCCGGTGCCGACCCCGGCCTTGCCGGCGCTGCCGATCTCGATGCCGTCCAGGTCCTGCGGGCCGGCGACCACCCCGATCCGGCTGGTGCCGGGGCGGCTCGGGTCGCCGTCGTAGAGGCCGTCGACGTCGGAGAGCAGCACCAGCAGGTCGGCGCGGACCAGGTGGGCGACCAGCGCGGCAAGCCGGTCGTTGTCACCGAACTTGATTTCGGCGGTGGCGACCGTGTCGTTCTCGTTGACGATCGGCATCGCGCCCATCGCCAGCAGCTGGTCCAGGGTCCGGTACGCGTTCCGGTAGTGGGCGCGCCGGCTGGCGTCCTCGGCGGTCAGCAGCACCTGGCCGACCCGGATGCCGTACCGGGCGAAGGAGGCGGTGTAGCGGGCGACCAGCAGTCCCTGGCCGACGCTGGCGGCGGCCTGCTGGCGGGCGAGGTCCTTGGGGCGCTGCTCCAGGCCGAGCGGGGCGAGGCCGGCCGCGATCGCACCGGAGGAGACCAGGACGACCTCGGGGGCGCCGGCGCGGCCGCGCACCTTGGCGAGCGCGTCGACCAGGGCGTCCACCCGGTCGGCGTCCAGCCCTCCGGAGGCGGTGGTCAGTGACGAGGAGCCGACCTTGACGACGATCCGCCGTGCGGTCAGCACCTCTTCCCGGAGTGCATCGTCACGCATGTGCTCTGGCGCCCTTCGCTGTGTGGTGCGGGTACGACGGGCCCGGCCCGGCCGCTGCGGGCAATCTACGCGATCGGCGCACCCGCCTCGTACGGCATTTCATCCGGTGGACCGGGCCGCGGACGGACCGGGCGCGCCGTTCGGACACCAATTCGATCGACTGGTAGGGTCCCTGACCGCAAGCCAGATCGGGGGACGGCTTCTTGCCCGCTGTTTACCCATGTCTCCGACCGTTTTCGGATCGGGCACCACCGCAGGGGCAGGCCGGTGACGGTGCGCGGACGGGTGCCCAGGAACACGTGCACCGATGCGCAACCACACCATGAAGCTCACCGTCGCCGCGCTCGCGGCGGCCACCGCCCTGTCGCTGACCGCCTGCGGGCCGGAGAACAGCGACCCGGCCGGCGGGGTCGCCGGCCCCGGCGGCGGCACCGCTCCGGCCGCGAGCACCCCGGCCGGGGGCGGCTCGGCGGGCGGCGCGGGCGGTTCGACCGCCTCCGCCCCGGCCGGCGGGACCGCCGGGAGCACCGGCGGGAGCACCGCCGGCGCGAACGGCACCGGGGGCGCGGGGGGCGCCACACCGTCCGCGAGCGCGACCGGCGGCGCAGGGGCTCCGCAGGCCGCCACCGCCGTCAAGTACGGCCAGCCCGCCACCGTCGACTTCGCCGACAAGAACGCCAAGGTCGCGACCAAGCTCCAGATCACCGTGACCGGCGTCGAGGTCGGCTCGCTGGCCGAGCTGACCGCCGCCAAGGTCAACACCGTCGGCCTGGACGGCCGCACCCCGATGTACGTCCGGTACACCATGCAGAACGTCGGGGACGCGAGCCTCTCCTTCACCGCCCCGGACTCCAAGCTGGTGCTCTTCGACAACACCGGCCGCAAGGGCCTCAACGTCATCAGCGCCGCCAACCCGCTGCCCAAGTGCACGGGTGCGAAGTTCCAGGGCTTCGGCAAGGGCAGCACCGTCACCGGCTGCGTGATCATCGCCACCACCGGCACCGCGCCCGCCTCGGTCGGCTACACCGACCTGACCGACAACCTCAAGCTCCAGGCCTCCTGGGCCAAGTGACGCCCGGTCGGCCATGCCGAAGCGGCCCCCGCTCCCCGGAAGGGGGCGGGGGCCGCTCGCGTACGACGGCGGGCCGGCGGACCGTCAGTGGTCCTCGTCGCCCTCGATCTCGGCCTGGCGGCCGCTGGAGAGCGCCTCGAAGGCGAGGAACTCGGCCTCGGCGGCGTCCCGGCCCTTCTGCTTGTCGCGGCGGCGGTCCACCGCCGGGCGCTGGGTCTCGAACCGGTGGTCCTCACCGCGGCGGCCGAGCATCTCGGCACCGGCGGCCATGGTCGGCTCCCAGTCGAAGACGACGGCGTTCTCGTCCGAGCCGATGATGACGGTGTCGCCCTCCTGGGCGCCCACCTTCCACAGCTTCTCCTCGACGCCGAGGCGGGCCAGCCGGTCGGCCAGGTAGCCGACGGCCTCGTCGTTGGAGAAGTCGGTCTGGCGGACCCAGCGCTCCGGCTTGACACCGCGGATGCGGAAGGCGCCGTCCTCCTCGGTGATGGTGAAGCCCGCGTCGTCCACGGCCTTGGGCCGCAGCACGATCCGGGTGGACTCCTCGACCGGCTTGGCGGCACGCGCCTGGCCGACGATCTGCGCCAGGGCGAAGCTGAGCTCGCGCAGGCCCGCGCGGGAGGCCGCGGAGACCTCGAACACCCGGTAGCCGCGCTCCTCCAGGGAGGCCCGGGTGAGGTCGGCGATGTCCTGGCCGTCCGGGACGTCCACCTTGTTCAGCGCGACCAGGCGCGGACGGTCCTCCAGACCGCCGTACTCGGCCAGCTCGGACTCGATGGTCTCCAGGTCGCTCAGCGGGTCGCGGCCGGGCTCCAGGGTCGCGCAGTCCAGCACGTGCACCAGGACGGAGCAGCGCTCGACGTGCCGCAGGAACTCCAGGCCGAGGCCGCGGCCCTGGCTGGCGCCGGGGATCAGGCCCGGCACGTCGGCGATGGTGTAGACGGTCTCGCCGGCGGTGACCACGCCCAGGTTTGGCACCAGGGTGGTGAACGGGTAGTCGGCGATCTTCGGCTTGGCCGCGGAGAGCACCGAGATCAGCGAGGACTTGCCGGCGCTCGGGTAGCCGACCAGCGCGACGTCGGCGACGGACTTGAGCTCCATCACGATGTCGCGGTACTCGCCCGGCTCGCCGAGCAGCGCGAAGCCGGGCGCCTTGCGGCGGGCCGAGGCCAGCGCCGCGTTGCCCAGGCCGCCGCGGCCGCCGGCGGCGGCGACGAAGCTGGTGCCGTGGCCGACCAGGTCCGCGAGGACGTTGCCCTGGCGGTCGAGCACCACCGTGCCGTCCGGCACCGGCAGGACGAGGTCGTGGCCCTCGGCGCCGGTGCGGTTGCCGCCCGCGCCCGGCTTGCCGTTGGTGGCCTTGCGCTTGGGCGAGTGGTGGTACTCCAGCAGGGTGGTGACCTGGGAGTCCACGGTGAGGATGACGCTGCCGCCCTCACCGCCGTTGCCGCCGTCGGGGCCGCCGAGCGGCTTGAACTTCTCCCGGTGCACGGAGGCGCAGCCGTGGCCCCCGTTACCCGCGGCGACGTGAAGCTCGACGCGGTCCACGAAGGTGGTCATGGGGTGTGCCTCCAGTGCGACATACGAAAGGTTTGTCCTGCTTCAAACGCGAAGGGTGAGCCGGAGCATTCCGGCCCACCCTTCATTGTGAGTCTCAGGAGACTCGCGAGTCCCGCTGGACTCAGGCCTCGACGGCCACGATGTTGACGACCTTGCGGCCGCGACGGTTGCCGAACTGCACGGCACCGGCGGTCAGCGCGAACAGGGTGTCGTCGCCACCGCGACCGACGCCCGCACCCGGGTGGAAGTGGGTGCCGCGCTGGCGGACGAGGATCTCGCCGGCGGAGACGACCTGGCCGCCGAAGCGCTTGACGCCGAGGCGCTGGGCGTTCGAGTCACGGCCGTTACGGGTAGAGCTTGCGCCCTTCTTGTGTGCCATCTCGCTATCCCCTTACTTGCTGACGGAGTCGATGCTCGTGATCCGCACAGCGGTGTGCTGCTGGCGGTGACCCTGGCGGCGACGGTAGCCGGTCTTGTTCTTGTAGCGCAGGATGACGATCTTGTCGCCCTTGGTCTGGTCGACCACCTCGGCGTGAGCCTTCACGCCGGCGAGGACCCACGGGTCGGAGGTGACGGCTTCGCCGTCGACCACCAGAACGGTCGAGAGCTCGACCGAGTCACCCGGCTTGGCCTCAATACGGTCGATCTCCAGCACGTCGCCCACGGCGACCTTGTGCTGGCGCCCGCCTGCGCGAACGATCGCGTACATGCGGTACCCACTTTCCTAACTCGGTCGGACTCCCGACGCCAGCCACCTGGGTACGGACACAGGGGCCTCTCCCCGGCTTCCTTGCGGAGGCCTGGGAGGTGATGTGCTCGGGAGCAAGGCGCAGACACGCCGATGGTCAAGAATACGGACCGGGAGCCGGTGGGGCAAACCGGCCCGTACGAACGCCGGAGGGGCGGGCACTGCGTCCCGCCCCTCCGGTCCGACGGGCACTACTCGGCGGCCGTATCACCTTCGGCAGCCGCGGCCTTCTTGGCCGCCGCGCTGGTCCGCTTGGTCGCGGTCTTGCGGGCGGTGGTCTTCTTCGCCGCTGCCGTCGTCTTCTTGGCAGCGGTCTTCTTGGCGGCGGCCTTGCGCGGCGCCCGCTTCTTCGGGGCCGGCGCCTCCTCGGCGGACTCCTCGGCAGCGGCCTCGGCGGACTCCGCAGCGGCGGGCCCCTCGGCAGCGGCCTCGGTGTCACCCTCCGCGGCGGCGGCCTCGACGGCCGGCTCCTCGGCGGCCTCGACGACCGGCTCGGCGACCGGCTCCGGGGCCTCGGCGGCAGCCTCGACGGCGGCCTCCGCCACCGGCTCGGCGACCGGCTCGGCCTGCGCCTCGGTACCGCCGGCGGCAGCGCTCAGCGCCGCCTCCAGCGCCGCGTCGGCACGGGCCTGCAGCACCACGATCTCGGCCTCGGCCGGGGCACCCGCCGGGGCGGTCGCCTTGCGCACCGCACGTCGGCGCGGGCGGCCGGTGACCGGCGCGACGGCCGGCGCCTCGACCGGGGCGGCCGGGGCCTGCTCGGCCTGCGGCACCTCGATCGGCTCGGACGGCTCGACGGCCTCGACCGGCTCCACGGACACCGCGGCCTCGACCGGCTCGACGACGTCGTCCTCGACGAGGTCGAGCTCCTCGGCCGACTCCAGCACCGCCTCGACGGCCTGCGGCTCGTCCTGCCCCGCACCGCCCTTGCCCCGGCGCCGGCGCTTGCCGCCGCCCTGGGCCGCGGGCTCGCCGGCGGCGTGCACGTGGCCGCCGCCGCCCTGGGCGGTCGGCTGCTCCATGTGCACGATCACGCCGCGGCCGTTGCAGTGCACGCACGCCTCGGAGAAGGACTCCAGCAGGCCCTGGCCGACCCGCTTGCGGGTCATCTGCACCAGGCCCAGCGAGGTGACCTCGGCCACCTGGTGCTTGGTCCGGTCCCGGCCCAGGCACTCCAGCAGGCGGCGCAGCACCAGGTCGCGGTTGGACTCCAGCACCATGTCGATGAAGTCGATCACGATGATGCCGCCGAGGTCGCGCAGCCGCAGCTGGCGGACGATCTCCTCGGCCGCCTCGATGTTGTTGCGGGTGACGGTCTCCTCAAGGTTGCCGCCCTGGCCGACGAACTTGCCGGTGTTGACGTCGATGACGACCATCGCCTCGGTGCGGTCGATCACCAGCGAACCGCCGCTGGGCAGCCAGACCTTGCGGTCCAGCGCCTTCATCAGCTGCTCGTCGATCCGGTAGGTGGCGAACACGTCCACCTCGGAGGTCCACCGCTGCAGGCGCTCGGTGAGGTCCGGGGCCACGTTGGAGACGTAGTCGTGGATGGTGTTCCACGCCTCGGTGCCCGAGACGATGACCTTGGTGAAGTCCTCGTTGAAGATGTCGCGGACGACCCGGACGGTCATGTCCGGCTCGCCGTACAGCAGCGCCGGGGCGTTGCCGGTGGCGGCCTTCTTCTGGATGTCCTCCCACTGCTGCTGCAGCCGCTGGACGTCGCGGGTCAGCTCCTCCTCGGAGGCGCCCTCGGCGGCCGTGCGCACGATGACGCCGGCGTCGTCCGGGACGATCTTCTTGAGGATCTGCTTCAGGCGGGCGCGCTCGTTCTCCGGCAGCTTGCGGGAGATGCCGGTCATCGAGCCCTCGGGCACGTACACCAGGTAGCGGCCGGGCAGCGAGATCTGGCTGGTCAGGCGGGCGCCCTTGTGGCCGATCGGGTCCTTGGAGACCTGCACCAGCACGGACTGGCCGGACTTCAGCACCGACTCGATCCGGCGCGGGCCGCCGTGGCCGCCGAGCGCGCCGAAGTTGACCTCACCGGCGTACAGCACCGCGTTGCGGCCCTTGCCGATGTCGACGAAGGCGGCCTCCATCGACGGCAGCACGTTCTGGACCTTGCCCAGGTAGACGTTGCCGACGTACGAGGTGGCCTGCTCCTTGTTGACGTAGTGCTCGACGAGCACGCCGTCCTCCAGGACGCCGATCTGGGTGCGCTGGCCGTTCTGGCGCACCACCATGACGCGCTCGACCGACTCGCGGCGGGCCAGGAACTCGGCCTCGGTGATGATCGGCACCCGGCGGCGGCCCAGCTCGCGGCCCTCGCGGCGGCGCTGCTTCTTGGCCTCCAGGCGGGTGGAGCCCTTGATGGACTGCACCTCGTCCGGGTCGAACGACGGCTCGGTGGAGCGGCGGCGCGGCTCGCGCACCTTCACCACGGTCCGGACGCCGTCCTCGGTGGTCTCGGCGCTCTCGGCGGGACCGGCCTCACCGCTGCGGCGGCGACGGCGGCGACGGCGGCGGGAGGTCGCCAGGCCGGCGGCGAGGTCGTCCTCGTCCTCCTCGCCTTCGCCCTCGTCCTCGGCCTCGGCGGACACCGGCTCCTCGACGGGCTGCTCGGTCTCGGCGGCCTCGGCCTCGAAGTCCTCGGCCTCACCGCGGCGGCGGCGACGGCCGCCCCGACGGCGGCGGCGGGACGGGCGGTCCTCCTCCCACTCGGCCTCCTGCTCGGGGCCGGCGGCGGGGGCGGTCTCGACGGCCTGCGGCTCCTCGGCGGGCACCTCGACCGCCTGCGGCTCGACGGCCTTCGGGGCGGCGGTCTTCGGCGCGGCGGCCTTCGGGGCCGCGGCCTTCGCGGCGGCCCTGGCGGCTGCCCGGCCACGGGCCGGCGGCTGTACCCGGACGGGCGTGCGGCGGCGGCGGCCGACGCCGCTGTACTCGTACTCGTCGTCGTGCGCCTCGCCCCCCTCGACGGCCTCCGGCTCGGCCGGCGACTCGGCGACGGGCTGCGGGGCGGCGGCCGGGGCCGCGGGGGCGGTGTAGGGCGCCGGCTCCTGGAAGACCGGGGCCTGGAAGATCGCGGTGGACGGGCGGACCGCGCGGCGGCGCACCCGGTGCGGCGGCTCGGCCTCGGCGGCCGGGGCGGGCTGCACCACGGGCGCGGCCTCGACCGGGGCCTGCTCGGCGGCGGGCTCCTCCTCGGCGGCCGGCTCCTCGGCGACGGGCTCGGCGACGGCCTCCTCGGCCACCGGCTCCTCGACCGGGGCCTCGGCGACGCGGCGGCGGCGGGTCCGGCGGGCCGGCTTCTCGGCCGGCTCCTCGGCGGCGGGGGCCTCGACGGCCTCCTCGGCCACCGGCTCCTCGGCGACGGCGGCGGGCTCCTCGGCCGGGGTCTCGACGACCGGGGCGGCCTCGGCGCGCTTGCGGGTCCGGCGGGCCCGGGCGGGCTTCTCGGCCGGGGCCTCGACGGCGGCGGGCTCGGCCGCGGGCGCCTCGGCGACCGGGGCGGCGGCGCTCTCGGCGGCCTCCGGTGCGGTGACCACGATCGCGGTGGCCTCGGGCGCACCGGCGGGTGCCTCGGCACGCTTGCGGGTCCGGCGGGCCCGGACCGGCTTCTCGGCGGGCGCCTCGGCGACCGGGGCGGCCTCGACCGGCTCGGCGGCCGGAGCGGCAGCCTGGGCCTCGGCCGGGATGACCGTCTCGGCGGCCTCGACGGCAGCGCCCTGCGGGGTGCCCGCGGGGCGGGAGACCGCGCGGCGACGGCGGCGCGGCGGCGGCGCGGTGGAGACGCCGTCGACGCCGGTCACGGCGTTCTCGTTCTGCTCCGGCGCCGCACTCTGCTGCGGATCGGTGTTATCGAGCATGCGGGTGGATCTCCCGTCAGGCCCCCGGGCTCCGCATCCGGGCACGGCGCGGCACCGGCGGCCGGCCGGCATCGGTGACGATGCTCGGGCCGGACCTTTCACGGTGCCGCCGTACGGACGCGAGGCCGCACAGGGGCTCGTAGTCTCGCTCGGCGCCCCGCCCTCGGCGGGGTGTCGAAAGTCTTCTGGTCTGACCAGTCTTCTGAGGTTTTCCCAAGCTTCGCCGTCCCCCAACCCCGGGTGGCTCCCGGACGGGGTCCTCGGGCCCACCGACCGTCCTGGTCGGCGGGCCGCAAGAGGCCGGCCTGTGCTTCGACGACGCTCGCTCCCCTGGGGAGCAGCGGCGGCCCGGAGGGCGATCAGGTCCAGGGATCTGGACCCGGCCTCTCCTCCCGCTAGGCGGACGCGGTTGCGCGCGGCTCGCCGGCCGCCACAGGGCCGGTGGGGGCCGCGGCGCGGTCGAGCGCCAGCGGGTCGGACACCGTGCCGGACTCCTCGTCGAGCGGCCCCTGCGCCAGCCTGGTCACCTCTGCGGGGACCGGCGGCGCCAGGTCGGCCGTCGCACGGAGACCGGACAATACGTCGTCGGGTCGTACGGCGGGTGTGGCGTGTCGTACTACCAGGCGCAGTATCGCACAGGGTCGGCCCGTCCGAACATCGCGGGGCCCCGCACCCGCCGTGTCCGCACCGTCGCCGACCTGCGACTGGACGAGTTCGAGTGCGGCGACCGCACCGCGCGCGTCGAAGATCCGCACGCCGTTCTTGGTCAGCCGTTCGACCTCGACGCGCTCCTCGGCCAGGAAGAGGCCGATCGCGCGGGCCGCTTCCTCGCCGGTGACACCGTCCAGGCGGACCTGCCACTCGGAGGCCTCCAGGCGCTCCACGAAGTTCGGGGTGCGCACCTCGACCGCGTCGATGATGTCCAGGCCGGCCGGCAGCGACTCGTCGAGCTGCGCGCGCAGCTGCTCCGGGTCACGCGGGGCGGCGAGGCCGATCTCCAGGTACTCCGCCTCGCTCGCCACACCGGTGGGGGCGGCGTTGGCGTACGAGACCTTGGGGTGCGGGGTGAAGCCGGCCGAGTAGGCCATCGGGACGGCCGAGCGGCGCAGTGCGCGCTCGAAGGCGCGCTGGAAGTCGCGGTGGCTGGTGAAGCGGAGCCGGCCGCGCTTCGTGTAGCGGAGACGGATGCGCTGCACCGTCGGTGCGGGCGGCGGACCGTCGGGCGTACGGCGTGCCAGGGTCGCTCAGTCCTTAGTCAGTTGTCCCCGTCCGGTACGGCGGTTTCCCGCCACTGTCCGGACTCTGTCACCTCAAAGGGTACGCGCCCGCGCGGGCCCCTCGCTCCGCCCCTGGTCAGCGGAGGTACGGACGACCCCCGGCCGGAGTTCTCCGGCCGGGGGTCGCGGGTGCCGTACGGGCGGGCCGCCCGCCGCTACTTGACGACGGTCAGCGGCAGCAGCTTCTTGCCGGTCGGGCCGATCTGGATGTGGGTGTCCATCTGCGGACATAAAGCGACAGGACCACATCCGACCACCGGCCGCCTCGTTCCGTGGACACCAAACCGACACGGAACTCACGGCAGGTGCACTGGCGCGAGAACGACCTCACGCTCCTCGCCGAACTGCTGACGGATGAATGCTCTCTCCCCTGGAACGCACCTCGTGCTCTCCTGTCGGTGAGACTCTCGACCTTCACTGCCGACACCACATCGCCGGTGCGCCAGGAACTCGATCTACGGCAACTGGCACGGGATCGCGGCTTCCGCGTCGTCGGCGTGGCCAGCGACCTGAACGCCTCGGCGACCCGGGTCCCTCCGTGGAAACGCCGGCAGTTGGGGCACTGGCTGAACGATCGGGCTCCGGACTTCGACGTCCTGCTCTTCTGGAAGCTGGACCGCTTCGTCCGCCGTCTGACCGACCTGAACGTCATGATCGCCTGGTGCGCGGACCATGGGAAGAACATGGTCTCGAAGCACGAAGCCATCGACCTGTCCACAGCAGCGGGCAAGGAGCTCGCGAAGGTGATCGGCAGCGTGGCCGAACTGGAGGCGGGCGGCACCAGCACGCGCGTCACCAGTCTCTGGGCGTACACGAAGACCCAGTCGGACTGGCTCGCAGGGAAGCCCCCCTACGGCTACACGACGGATGCCGGAGGCAAGCTGGTCGTCGAGCCCGGCGCCTGCCGCGTTCTGCGCTGGTGCCACGGCGCGGCACTGCGTGGGGTGTCGGCGCGCCGGATGGCCGCAGTGCTCCTCCGGGCCCGGGTCACCACCGGCGGCGGAGGCCGGTGGACCGCCGCAACGCTCCTGCGTCGCTTGCGGAATCCGGCGCTGCGCGGGTGGCGGGTCGAGGCGGACGGGGATGCGGGCACCCGCCGGTCGAGAATCGTGTGCGACCGGAAGGGCAACCCCATTCGGGTGGCCGATCCGATCTTCAGCGAGCGGGAGTGGCAGTCGCTGCAGGCGGCACTCGACTGCAGGGCCGTCGCCCAGCCCCGCCGGAGCCCCGGCGGCGTCACCGAGTTCCTGGGAGTTCTGGTGTGTGCGGACTGTGACACCAACATGACGGTCCAGCGGACCAGGACGAATCAGCGCACTTACGCCTACCTGCGCTGTCGGACCTGCCCGAGCGGAGGTCTGGGAGCACCGCAGCCGGATGCCGTGTACGGAAGGCTCTTCACCGAGGCCATGACCAGACTGGGATCGCTGCCCGTGCGCGTACGGGAGTACCAGGCGGGTACGGGCGGCGGTGACGGGCCTACGGAATCCTGCTGGACGCTGTCCTCGAACGGCGACACCTTCGGCGACCGCTGGCAGCGCGAGGGGAGCGCGACCATGGCGGACGACCTGCGCCGGGCGCTGGTCACCTGCCGGGTCCGCCGGACGAGGGTCCCCGGGCAGAGAGCCCCTGAGGTGGGGCTGGAGTTGGCCGTTCCGCCGACTGTGGAGGAGGGGCTGATCGTCAAGCGGGACGTGTTCCCGGACGGAGCCCGCTGATGCCGTGTAGCACCAGAAACGTCGGGGGCACGTCGATCAGGAACAGCGTCGTATTATTGGCGAGCGCCCCGTACCGGTACGGGGCCGACGGCATCAGCACAGCGTTACTTGTTGACGACCGTCAGCGGCAGCAGCTTCTTGCCGGTGGGGCCGATCTGGATGTCGAGACCGAGCTGCGGGCAGACGCCGCAGTCGAAGCACGGGGTCCAGCGGCAGTCGTCGACCTCGACCTCCTCCAGGGCGTCCTGCCAGTCCTCCCAGAGCCAGTCCTTGTCCAGACCGCTGTCCAGGTGGTCCCAGGGCAGGACCTCCTCGTAGCTGCGCTCGCGGGTGGTGTACCAGTCGACGTCGACCCCGGTGCCGGCCAGCCCCTTCTCGGCGCTGGCCATCCAGCGGTCGTACGAGAAGTGCTCGCGCCAGCCGTCGAAGCGGCCGCCGTCGTCGTACACCGCGCGGATGATCGCGCCGACCCGGCGGTCGCCGCGGGAGAGCAGGCCCTCGACGATGCCGGGCTTGCCGTCGTGGTAGCGGTAGCCGATGTTCTTGCCGTACTTGCGGTCGCCGCGGATCGAGTCGCGCAGCTTGGCCAGCCGGGCGTCGGTGGCCTCGGCGGACAGCTGTGGGGCCCACTGGAACGGCGTGTGCGGCTTGGGCACGAAGCCGCCGATGGAGACGGTGCAGCGGATGTCGTTCTGACCGGTGACCTCGCGGCCCTTCTGGATGACGTTCTTCGCCATCTCGCCGATCTGCAGCACGTCCTCGTCGGTCTCGGTGGGCAGGCCGCACATGAAGTACAGCTTCACCTGCCGCCAGCCGTTGCCGTAGGCGGTGGCGACGGTGCGGATGAGGTCCTCCTCCGACACCATCTTGTTGATCACCTTGCGCATGCGCTCGCTGCCGCCCTCGGGGGCGAACGTGAGGCCCGAGCGGCGGCCGTTGCGGCTCAGCTCGTTGGCGAGGTCGATGTTGAAGGCGTCGACCCGGGTGGAGGGCAGCGACAGGCCGATCTTGTCCTCGGCGTAGCGGTCGGCCAGGCCCTTGGCGACGTCGCCGATCTCGGTGTGGTCGGCGCTGGAGAGCGACAGCAGGCCGACCTCCTCGAAGCCGGTCGCCTTCAGTCCGCGCTCGACCATCTCGCCGATGCCGGTGATGCTTCGCTCCCGCACGGGGCGCGTGATCATGCCGGCCTGGCAGAAGCGGCAGCCGCGGGTGCAGCCGCGGAAGATCTCGACGGACATCCGCTCGTGAACGGTCTCCGCGAGCGGGACCAGCGGCTGCTTCGGGTAGGGCCACTCGTCGAGGTCCATGACGGTGTGCTTGGAGACCCGCCACGGCACGCCCGGGGCGTTCGGCACGACGCGCCCGATCCGGCCGTCGGCCAGGTACTCGACGTCGTAGAACCGCGGGACGTACACCCCGCCGGTCTTCGCCAGGCGCAGCAGCAGCTCGTCGCGCCCGCCGGGGCGGCCCTCGGCCTTCCAGGCGCGGACGATCGCGGTGATGTCGAGGACGGCCTGCTCGCCGTCGCCGATCACCGCGCAGTCGATGAAGTCCGCGATCGGCTCGGGGTTGAACGCGGCGTGCCCGCCGGCCAGCACGATCGGGTCGTCCTCGGTGCGCTCGCGGGCCTCCAGCGGGATGCCGGCCAGGTCGAGGGCGGCCAGCATGTTGGTGTAGCCGAGCTCGGTGGAGAAGGAGAGCCCGAACACGTCGAAGGCCTTGACCGGGCGGTGCGCGTCCACCGTGAACTGCGGGACGCCGTGCTCGCGCATCAGCGCCTCCAGGTCCGGCCAGACGCTGTACGTCCGCTCGGCCAGCACGCCCTCGCGCTCGTTGAGCACCTCGTAGAGGATCATGACGCCCTGGTTGGGCAAGCCCACCTCGTAGGCGTCGGGGTACATCAGCGCCCAGCGGACGTCGCAGGCGTCCCAGTCCTTGACGGTCGAGTTGAGCTCGCCGCCGACGTACTGGATCGGCTTCTGGACGTGCGGGAGGAGTGCCTCCAGGCGTGGGAAGACCGATTCGACAGTCATGTACTAGGAACCCTTACGACGTGTGATGAGGTGTCGCCCGCACCGGCTCCCGCTCGCGGGACGGTGGGCAACGGCTGGGAGGGGTGACCCTCAAGGGTAGCCGACTCGGGGGGTCGTCCACCGGGACGCCCGTGGCGCCAGCACGGAGGGGCCGGCCCGGGGTGCTCGCCCCGGGCCGGCCCCTCGGCCGGCCTGCTACGCCGCTATCGGCCGCTGGCTCCGTACGGCCTGCAGCAGCCCGATCGCCACCCAGACCGCGAACATCGACGACCCCCCGTAGGAGACGAACGGCAGCGGGATGCCGGCGACCGGCATGATGCCCAGGCACATCCCGATGTTCTCGAAGGACTGGAAGGCGAACCAGGCCACCACCCCGGCCGCGACGATCGTCCCGTACAGGTCGGTGGCGTTGCGGGCGATCCGGCAGGCCCGCCAGAGCACCACGCCTAGCAGCAGGATTATCGCCAGGGCGCCGACGAATCCCAGTTCCTCGCCGGCGACCGTGAAGACGAAGTCGGTCTGCTGCTCGGGCACGAACTGGCCGGTGGTCTGGGTCCCCTGGAAGAGGCCCTTGCCGGTGAGCCCGCCGGAGCCGATCGCGATCCTGGCCTGGGCGGTGTTGTAGCCGACGCCGGACGGGTCGAGCGCCGGGTTGGCGAAGGCGGCGAAGCGGTCGATCTGGTACTTGCTGAGCACCCCGAGCTTCCAGATCGCGATGCAGCCGCCGATGCCGGCCAGGATCAGGCCGAACACCCAGCGGTTGGCCGCGCCGGAGGCCAGCAGGATGCCGAGCACGATGACGGCCATCACCATCACCGAGCCGGCGTCCGGCATCAGCATCACGATCGCCATCGGCAGGGTCGCCCAGACCAGCGCCCGCAGCACCGCCGGGTGCGGCGGGAACTCCCGCTCGCCCGCGTCGACCTGCGCCGAGAGCACCACGGCCATGCCCAGCACGATCGCCAGCTTGGCGAACTCGGCGGGCTGGATCGAGAAGCCGCCGCCGAACTGGATCCAGGAGTGCTGCCCGTTGATGGTCGAGCCGAGCGGGCTGAGGGTGGCGATCAGCATCCCGATCACGGCGATGTACAGGAACGGCACGACCGTGCGGAAGCGCCGGTTCCCTATCGCGATGACCACCGCGCAGAGTGCCAGCCCGATGATCAGGTTGGTGAGGTGCCGGTAGAGGAAGTACTGCGGGTCCCCGTGGGTGAGGTTGTCGCGGCCCCTGGTCGCCGACCAGACCAGCAGCGAGCTGCCCAGCGAGAGGACGAGCGCGGCGAGCAGCAGTATCCAGTCCAGCCGCCAGATCGGCGAGTCCTTGGCCAATGCCTTGGACACCCCGCGCCGCTGCGGGGCGAGCCGCAGCTGGCGGTACGAGCCGTAGGTGCTCATGCCCGGCTCCTTCCGGTGACCCGGGTGGGTTGTACGGCCGGCTCGGCCGGGGTCAGCACGGTCACCTGGCCGAGCGGCTGCGCCGGGTCGAGGAAGACCCGCGGGGAGGGGCCGCCCACGCCGGGGTCGCCGTACGCGGCCTGCTTGATGATCGCGGTGCCGTCGGGGTTGAAGCTCGGCAGTTCAGCCTGCGGCTTGGGTAGCAGCGCCTTGCCGTTGTCGACGTTGCCCTTGTCGTCCACACCGTAGAGCGCCTGGTAGATCCGGCGCACGGAGTCGCCGGAGCCGCCGGAGCCGGTGCCGCCCTGGCTTATCGTCATCACGACCGCGTAGTCGCGGCTGTACGTGGTCAGGTACGAGGTCGTCTGCTTGCCCTCGACCTCCGCGGTGCCGGTCTTGGCGTGCAGCTCGATCTTGCCCTGCGGCCAGCCGACGCCGGTGAACTTCCAGGCCGCGGTACCGGTGGAGACGACGCCCTCGGTGGCCTGGTCGATGTACTGCAGCGACTTGGCGTCGATCGGCAGCTTGCCGTCCTCGTGCGGGGCGATCTCGCGGACCAGTTCGCCGCTGGGGCTGACCACGGCCTTGGCGACGGTGGGCCGCCAGAGCGTGCCGCCGTTGGCGAGCGCCGAGTAGATCCGGGCCATCTGCAGCGGGGTGACGAGGGTGTCGCCCTGGCCGATGGCGTAGTTGACGGCGTCACCGGCGCGCAGCACGTAGCCGTCGACGCAGTTCTCCTTGGCGATCAGGTCGGTGTACTCCTTGCCGCCCTTCTCGGCCTGCCGGCACCAGGCGTCCCGGTTGGCGTCGAAGAAGGACTGCTTCCACTGCCGGTCGGGCACCCGGCCGGGGGCCTCGGAGGGCAGGTCGATGCCGGTCTTGGCGCCGAGGCCGAACTGGTGGGCGGTCTTGTAGAACCAGTCCTTGGTCTCCTTCTTGGGCTTGATGCCGCCGTCGGCCATCCACTGGTCGTAGGCGAGCCCGTAGAAGACGGTGTCGCAGGAGACCTCCAGGGCGCGGGCCAGCGTGATGCTGCCGTGGCCCTGGCTCTCGAAGTTCTTGAACTCGCGCCCGCCGATGGTCAGGCTGCTCGGGCAGGGGTAGTTGCCGTTGAGCGCGTAGCCGGCCTGCGCGGCCGCGGCGGTGGAGACCACCTTGAAGGTGGAGCCGGGGGCGGACTGACCCTGTATGGCCCGGTTGAGCAGCGGGAAGTTGGACTCCTTGGTGGTCAGCCCCTGGTAGTCCTTGCCGGAGATGCCGCCCTGCCAGATGTTGGGGTCGTAGGTCGGCGCGCTGGCCATCGCGATGATCCGGCCGGTCTTGACGTCCATCACGACGGCGGCGCCGGAGTCGGCCTCGTAGTTGCGCCGGGTGTTCTTGTCCCAGACCTTGCGGGCCTCCTCCATGGCGGCCTTGAGCTGGTCCTCGACGACCTTCTGCACCCGGGCGTCGATGCTGGTCACCAGGTTGTCGCCGGCCCGCGGCTCGACGGCGCCCGCGGTGCCGATGACCCGGCCGAGGTTGTCGACCTCCAGCTTGGTGATGCCGGTGGTGCCGCGCAGGTCGCGGTCGTACACCGACTCCAGTCCGGCGCGGCCGATCTGGTCGGCGGGCAGGTAGCGGTCCATGCCGGTCTTCTCGGCGGTCTTGGAGACCTCCTCGTCGGTGACCGGGGAGAGGTAGCCGAGGACCTGCGCCATGTTGGCGCCCTCGACGCCGGTGTAGTGGCGCACGGCGGTGGGCTGCGCGGTGACGCCGGGGAAGTCCTCGCGGCGCTCCATTATCTGCATCGCCTGCTGGGTGGTGGCGTCCTTGGTGACCGGGATCGGCTGGTAGGGCGAGCCGTTCCAGCAGGGCTGCGGGGTCTTGGGGTCGCAGAGCCGGACCTTCTCCTGGACGTCCTTGGCCTGCATCCCGAGCACCTCGGCGAGCCGGGTGAGCACCGCCTTGCCCTTGTCCTTCTGCTGCATCAGCGCGGTGCGGCTGACCGAGACCACCAGCTTGGTCTCGTTGCCGGCCAGGATGCGGCCCGAGGCGTCCAGGATCTCGCCGCGGACGGCCGGTTCGACGACCTCGCGGATGTGGTTGCCGGTCGCCTTGGCGGTGTACTCGCTGGCGCTGCGGATCTGCAGGTACCAGAGCCGTCCGCCGAGGGTGGCGAGCAGCGACAGCACCAGGATCTGCAGCACCACCAGCCGGATCGTCACCCGCCGGGTACGGCCGGTCTCGGGGATGTTGCTCACGTCTCGCGTGCTCCAGGGTGCGGGAGGGGTCGGGGTCTGCGGGGCCTACGGGCGCTTGGCCAGGCCCAGGCCGCGGCGCTTCTTGTAGACGGGCGAGCCGGAGGCCTCGCGGGTGGTGCGGTAGCGGGCGAGGGTGCCGAGGCCGGAGCCGCCGTCCTCGTCGCCGCCGGCCGTCTCGACCGGGTCCTTGCCGAAGCGGCGGCCCACCCACATCACCAGCGGCACCACGAAGGGCGCCAGCAGCAGGTCGTACAGCAGGGCGCTGAGCACCAGTCCGCCCAGGCCGACGTGGCGGGCGGCGGTGTCGCCGACCAGGGCGCCGACCATCGCGTACAGCAGGGTGGAGGCGATGGCGGCGACCGAGACGACCAGCAGGGCGCTGGCGGCCGAGCGCTGGCGGCCGTGCTCGGGGCGGTAGAGCCCGGCGGCGTAGCCCATCAGGCAGAGCACCAGCGCGTACCGGCCGACGGCGTGGTCGGAGGGCGGGGCCAGGTCGGCGAGCAGTCCGGCCGCGAAGCCGACCAGGCAGCCGCCGGTGGGCCCGTACACCAGGGCGAGGCCGACCACGACGAGCAGCAGCACGTCGGGGGTGGCGCCGGGCAGTTGGAGCCGCCCGAGCACGCTGACCTGGAGGATCAGGCCGAGCATGACGAGGACGGCGGCGACGGGGATGCGGGCGAGGCGCATGCTCAGTTCCCCCCATTGGGCTTGGCGGGCGGGACGGCGGCGGCCGGGCCGACCGGCGCCGCGGCGGCGCCCTGGGCCTGGCCGGCCTGGGCGGGCGGCAGGACGGCGTCGCGCGGGTCGGTGCGCGGCGGGACGACGACCACACCGACCAGGTCGAGCCGGGTGAACTGGACGAAGGGCTCGACCATGATCGTCTTGGTGAGCTGGCCGGGGGTGGCCTCGACCTCGACGACCTTGCCCACCGGCACGCCGGGAACGAACGGCCGGCCGCTCTGCGAGCCGAAGGTGACCAGCCGGTCCCCCGCCTTCACCTGGGCCTTGCCGTTGAGCAGCGAGACCTTCATCGGGCTGGTGCCCTGCCCGGCGGCGAAGCCGATCTCGCCGCTGCCCTCCAGCCGGGCGCCGGCGGTGAAGCCGGGGTCGGAGGCGAGCAGCACGGTGGCGGTGGTGGGCGCGACCGTGGTGATCCGGCCGACCAGGCCCTGGCCGTTGATGACCGTCATGTCGCGGGTGAGGCCGTCGTCGCTGCCGGCGTCGACGGTGATGGTCCAGGAGAAGCCCTGGGCCGGGCCGATCGCGATGACCTGGGCGGCCTTGACGGTGTATCCGCCGGCCCCGGCGGTGCGCAGCAGGTCGTCGAGCTGCTTGGTGCGGGCGCCGGCCATGTCGGAGGAGGCGAGCTTCTGGCGCAGCTCGGTGTTCTCGCGGGCGAGCTGGTCGGTCCGGCCGCTGTCGGTGGCGGCGTCGCGGAAGGCGCGGACGGTGTCGGCGACCGGGTCGACGGCTCCGGCGGCGGCCCGCTCGACCGGGCCGAGGACGCCGGCCGCGGCGCGCCGGGCACCGCCGAGGGGGGAGGTCTCACCGCCCTTGATGTCGACGGTGATCAGGGCGAAGGCGACCGCCACCAGCAGGATGAGCAGCAGCCGGCTCTCTCGTGTGTCCCTCACGGTGCTGGTACTGCCCCTTCGTACCTGGCCGCCCACCCCGGGCCGCGGGCCCCGGGTGAGGGCCGTTCGGTTGCGTTCGATTGTTCGGTCGGATCGGGCCGGCGGTCCGCCGGCCCGTCGTCGTACGGCTAACGGCGCGGCTGGGCGTCGAGTACCTGCTGGAGGGCCTCGAACTCCTCGACGCACTTGCCGGAGCCGAGGGCCACCGAGTCGAGCGGGTTCTCGGCGATGTGGATCGGCATGCCGGTCTCCCGGCGCAGCCGCTCGTCGAGGCCGCGCAGCAGGGCGCCGCCGCCGGTGAGCACGATGCCGCGGTCCATGACGTCGCCGGCCAGCTCGGGCGGGCACTGGTCGAGGGTGGTCTTCACCGCGTCGATGATGGAGTTGACCGGCTCGTCGATGGCCTCGCGGACCTCGGCGGCCGAGATGACGACGGTCTTGGGCAGGCCGCTGACCAGGTCGCGGCCCCGGATCTCGGCGTGCTCGTCCTTCTCGCCGTCCAGCGCGAAGGCGGAGCCGATGCTCATCTTGATCTGCTCGGCACTGCGCTCGCCGAGGAGCAGCGAGTACTCCTTCTTGATGTGCTGGACGATGGCGTTGTCCAGCTCGTCGCCGGCGACCCGGATGGACTGCGCGGTGACGATGCCGCCGAGCGAGATGACGGCGACCTCGGTGGTGCCGCCGCCGATGTCGACGACCATGTTGCCGGTGGCCTCGTGGACGGGCAGGCCGGCGCCGATCGCGGCGGCCATCGGCTCCTCGATGATGTGCACCTGGCGCGCGCCGGCCTGCGAGGAGGCCTCGATGACGGCGCGGCGCTCGACCCCGGTGATGCCGGAGGGCACGCAGACCACGACCCGGGGGCGGGCGAGGTAGCGGCGGCGGTGGATCTTGAGGATGAAGTAGCGGAGCATCCGCTCGGTGATCTCGAAGTCGGCGATCACGCCGTCCTTGAGCGGGCGGATCGCGACGATGTTGCCCGGGGTGCGGCCGATCATCTTCTTGGCCTCGGCACCCACCGCGAGGATCCCGCCGGTGTTGGTGTTCACCGCGACCACGGACGGCTCGTTCAGCACGATGCCCTTGCCCCTGACGTACACCAGCGTGTTGGCAGTTCCGAGGTCGATCGCCAGGTCGCGGCCGATGAACGACAGGTTGCTCGCCATGGGGTGTGGGTGCCTTCCCGGGCTCGGAGTCATTGCGGGGGGTGGACGGAACGGCGCGCGCCCATTGCTAGGGGGTGCGGACACCAGCCGAGCAGCCGTACCTGGCCCGTGAGTTGCGTCCATCGTAGTCACGCCGGTCAGTGCGGACGTCGACGTGGGGCATGCCGTCCATTGTCCGGGGCGTGATCGCTTCTCCGGGCATTGGGACGCCGTGTCGGCAGTACCAGTTCCGTATTTCACGATAAACATGCCCCGGCCGGGCCAATGGTCCCGACCGGGGCGGCCCGCCCGGGCTCCGGATCGCCTCCGGGCGCTCCGGACCCGGTGCCGGGGCGGTGCTCAGGCGTGCGCGGGGAAGAAGATCTTGATCTCGCGCTCGGCGGAGGCCTCGGAGTCGGAGGCGTGGATCAGGTTCTCGCGGGTGATGGTCGCGTAGTCGCCGCGGATGGTGCCGGCGCCGGCCTCCAGCGGGTTGGTCGCACCGGCCAGCATCCGGATGCCCGCGACGACCTCCTCACCCTCGACGATCAGGGCGATGGACGGACCGGAGGTCATGAACTCCAGCAGCGGCTCGTAGAAGGGGCGGCCGACGTGCTCCGCGTAGTGCTGCTCCAGGGTGGCCCGGTCGAAGGTCCGCAGCTCGACCGCGGCCAGCCGCCAGCCGGCCTTGCGCTCGATGCGGCTGATGATCTCGCCGGCCAGGCCGCGCTTGACGGCGTCGGGCTTGAGCAGGACGAGAGTGCGCTGGGACACGGTGCTTCTCCTGGGGAATCGGTTCGGCGTGCGACTCCCCAGAGGTTACCTTGCGTGAGCAGCCCGGACTCCGCCCGGGCTGCTCCTCCGGAAGGGCCCGGAATCAGGCCGCGGCGGCGGCCCGGGCGGCCTTCATCTCGTCGATCCGGCGGCCGTAGTGCACCGAGCACCACCACAGGCCGGCGAAGACCGCGCCGAGGCCGAACATCGTCGGCAGCACGAAGCCGCTGGCGATCAGCCCGAGCTGCAGCGCCCAGCCGATCGCCACCGCGCCGGGGCGGTTGATCATGCCGCAGAGCAGGACGCAGAGGGCCATCGCGATGCCGCTCACCGTCCAGACCGTGGCGGTCGGTACGTCCGAGAGCTGCATGGCGACCAGGCCGGCGAACAGCACCAGCAGGGCCTCGCCGATCAGGGTCGCGGAGCAGAGCTGCCTCATGTCACTTCCTCCCGAGCAGCAGGCGCGCCTCGCCCACCGTGATGACCGAACCGGTGACCAGCACCCCGGCGCCGCCGAGGTCGCCCTCCTCCTCGGCGAGGGTGACGGCCGCGGCGATGGCGTCGTCCAGCCGGGGCTCGACCTGGACGCGCTCCTCGCCGAAGACCTCGACCGCGAGCGCCGCCAGGGCGTCCACGTCCATCGCACGGTGGGTGGAGTTCTGCGTGATCACGACCTCGGCGAGGACCGGCTCGAAGGCCTCCAGCAGGCCCGCCACGTCCTTGTCGCCGCTGGTGCCGATCACACCGACCAGCCGGGTGAAGCCGAAGGACTCGCCGATCGCGTCGACGGTGGCCCGGGCGCCGTGCGGGTTGTGCGCGGCGTCCAGGATGATCGTGGGGCTGCGCCGGACGACCTCCAGGCGGCCCGGCGAGGAGACACCGGAGAACGCCTGGCGGACCTTGTCCGTGTCGAGCTGCCCGCCGCGCGCGCCGCCGACGCCGAAGAACGCCTCGACGGCGGCCAGCGCGAGCGAGGCGTTGTGCGCCTGGTGGGCGCCGTGCAGCGGGAGGAAGAGGTCCTCGTACTCCTCGCCGCCGAGCCCACGCAGCGTCACCAGCTGTCCGCCGACGGCGACCTCACGGCGGATCACCCCGAACTCCATGCCCTCGCGGGCCACCGTGGCGTCCACCTCGACGGCCCGGGCGAGGATGGTCTGGGCGGCGTCCAGCTGCTGCTGGGCGACCACCGCGACGGCGCCGGGCTTGATGATGCCGGACTTCTCCACGGCGATCTCGCCGGTGGTCTCCCCCAGCTTGTCGGTGTGGTCCAGGCCGATCGGGGTGATCACCGCGACGGCCGCGTCGATCACGTTGGTGGCGTCCCAGGAGCCGCCCATGCCGACCTCGACCACCGCGACGTCCACCGGGGCGTCGGCGAAGGCCGCGTACGCCATGCCGGTGAGCACCTCGAAGAAGGACATCGGCACCGGCTGGGAGGCGTCCACCATCCGCACGTACGGCTCGATGTCGCGGTAGGTCTCGACGAAGCGCTCGGTGCTGATCGGGGCGCCGTCCAGGCTGATCCGCTCGGTGACGCTCTCCACGTGCGGGCTGGTGTAGCGGCCGGTGCGCAGCTCGAAGGTGTTCAGCAGCTGCTCGATCATCCGGGCCGTGGAGGTCTTGCCGTTGGTGCCGGTGATGTGGATGGAGGGGAAGGACCGCTGGGGCTGGCCCAGGATGTCCATCAGCGCCTCGATCCGGTCGAGCGAGGGCTCCAGCTTGTTCTCCGGCCAGCGCTCGGAGAGCGCCAGCTCGACGTCGCGCAGTGGATCGCCCGACTCGGCGGCAGCCGTGCTCTCGGGGCGGATCGTGTAGGGGTTCGGGTCGGCCTTGTCGCTCACCACCACAGTCTACGGAGCCGGGACGGCCGTCCCTCACGGGGTGAGAACCACCACTTTGACCATTGTCGACTGTTTTGGGCGTTTTCCATCGATTAGGCGATCTTGAATCGCGATGGAGCATCGATTCGCACCCCACGAAGCCGCAGACACCTTCGATCCACCAGAGAGCCGCCCGATGCCCGACGTCCTGCACGCCTTAGTCCCGGCCCACCGGGACGGCATCGTCGGGGCGCCGGACTCCTCGGCCACCCCGGGCCCGTACGGCGACGGGCCGGCCTCCCGGCGGATCGCCGCGCTCACCGCCCGGCCGGCCGAGCCGGCCCTGCCCGCCGCCCGAGGCGCTCTTGACAGCAGGATTGGTCTACTCCACCTTGTGAGGCAAGTCTCCTTCCCCGACAGGGACTTGAGTTGTCGGTAGCTCCCGCACGCGTACCCATCGACACCCGGTCGGCTCACCCCCACCCGAGCCGCCGGCCTCCCCCACAGGAGATGGAGCCATGCCACCTGCCCGACACGTGCGCCACCGGCGCACCGTCCACTCCGCGCTCGCCGGGGCCAGTGCCTTCGCGCTCGGCCTCAGCGGCCTGGTCATCGCCTCCAGCGCCTCCGGCGCCCCGACCGCCGACGTCGACGTGATCGACAACGGCGGCTTCGAACAGGGCAGCCTGTCCGGCTGGACCTGCCAGTCCGGCGCGACCCGCGAGACCACCACCGTGCACTCCGGCTCGTCCGCGCTGCGCGCCGCGCCCGGCGCGTCCGCCACCGGCGAGTGCACCCAGACCGTCACCGTGCGGCCCAACTCCACGTACACGCTGAGCGCCTGGGTCCAGGGCTCGTACGTCTACCTGGGCGCCCGGAACACCGGCGGCGGCAGCCCGAGCACCTGGACCAGCTCCACCGGCTGGTCCAAGCTCAGCACCACCTTCACCACCGGGCCGTCCGCCACCAGCGCCACCGTCTACCTGCACGGCTGGTACGGGCAGCCGGCCTTCCTCGCCGACGACGTCTCGCTGATCGGGCCCGGCGACCCCAGGCCCTCCCCGACCGTCACCACGCCCACCCCGACCGACACGGTGAGCCCGACCCCGACGGACACCGCCACGCCGACGCCGACCGACACCGCGACCGGCCGGCCCGACCTGCCCAAGCACAAGCTCACCGGCTACTGGCAGAACTTCGACAACGGCGCCACCGTGCAGCGGATCAGCGACGTCCCCGCGGCGTACGACATCATCGCGGTCTCCTTCGCCGAGACCACCACCGCGCCCGGCGCACTCGCCTTCGCCCTGGACGGCACGCTCGCCGCCCGCCTCGGCGGCTACACCGAGGCGCAGTTCAAGGCCGACATCGCGGCCAAGAAGGCGGCCGGCAAGAAGGTGATCCTCTCGGTCGGCGGCCAGAACGGCACGGTCGCCGTCAACAGCGCCGCCTCGGCCGCCAACTTCACCGACAGCGCGTGGGCGCTCATGCGGCAGTACGGCTTCGACGGGGTCGACATCGACCTGGAGAACGGCATCAACGCCACCTACATGGGCCAGGCACTGCACGCGCTGGCCGCCAAGGCCGGCAAGGGCTTCGTGCTCACCATGGCGCCGCAGACCATCGACATGCAGTCCACCGGCATGGAGTACTTCAAGCTGGCGCTGAACGTGAAGGACATCCTCACCATCGTCAACATGCAGTACTACAACTCCGGCGCGATGCTGGGCTGCGACGGCCAGGTGTACTCCCAGGGCACCGTCAACTTCCTGACGGCGCTGGCCTGCATCCAGCTCAAGAACGGACTGCGGCCCGACCAGGTCGGCCTCGGGGTGCCCGCGTCCACCAGCGCCGCGGGCGGCGGCTGGGTCAACCCGCGCGTGGTCACCGACGCCCTGGACTGCCTGGCGAAGGGCACCGGCTGCGGCAGCTTCAGGCCCGACACCACGTGGCCCGGCATCGGCGGCGCGATGACCTGGTCGACCAACTGGGACGCCAAGGCGGGCGGCGGCATCGCCAACACCGTCGGCTCGCACCTGCTCGCGATGCCGTAGGGCCCGCTCCGACCCCGGGGACGGCCGACCGGCCCGCCCGGGCGGCCGTCACACCCCGGCCCGGGCCTCCGGGATCTCGGCCGGGGTGTCCGGGCAGGTGGTGGTGCAGTGGCGGCGGCGCAGCTCGGCCACGATCTCCGCCACCTCGCCCTCCGGCAGCAGCGGCAGCATCATCGCCACGCCCTGGAGCAGGCCGCCCAGCAGGAAGGTGGTGTCGGCGGTCGAGGCGACCAGGCCGCGCACCGCCGCCACCTCGCCGGCCGCGACCGCCTCGATCAGCCGGGCGGCGTCCGCGCTGCCCTCGTCGATCTCGACGCCGGAGGTGTCGGCGGGGGCGCGGCGGGCCATCGCGCGCAGCACCCGGTCGCCGACCTCGGGGGCGTACGCCTTGCGGACCGCCTCGGCCGCGATCCAGGTGAGCAGGGTGGTCACCTCGCGCTCGGCGCGGGCCGCCAGCAGGCGGTCCAGGGTGTGGTCGAAGGCGAGCTGGTTCCCGTGTCGGAATGCGAGCAGCAGGTCCGCCGCCCGGGCCTTGGCCTCCTCGACCGCCTCGGCAGGAAGTTCGTCGGCCAACTCCTCGGTCATCACCACGCCATGCCCTCCCGTCAGTCGCCTGCTCAGCAGAACTCCTGCACACCGTACACATCCGACCTGCGAACGTACGCGAACCCGCCCGCACAAGACCGGAATGAATTCGAGCGGAATAGGACTTCACACGGTCCGGGATGAATATTCGCCGGAACAGAGCAATGCCCCGAGTAATCACCGGCGGAATGGGGCAGGCCCCGGAAACGGCCCGGGGGCCGCACCCCGCGTCAGCGGAATGCGGCCCCCGGGGGCTGCGCTCGTCGGAGTCGGGCCGGCCGTCAGGCCTGCGGCAGGGCGGCCAGCTGGGCGGTGATCCGGACGATGTCGGCCTCGGCGGCCTCCTGGCGGCCCCGGATCTTGGCGACCACGTCGTCCGGCGCCTTGGCGAGGAACGCCTCGTTGCCGAGCTTCGCGGTGGTCTGGGCCTTCTCCTTCTCGGCCGCCGCGAGGTCCTTGGCGAGGCGCTTGCGCTCCGCCGCGACGTCGATGGTGCCGGAGAGGTCCAGCGCCACCGTCGCCCCGGCGACCGGCAGCGAGGCGGTGGCCGAGAAGCCCTCCGCCGGCGCGGTCAGGCGCAGCAGCGAGCGGATCGCGTCCTCGTGGACGGCGAGCACGGTGCCGGCCAGGTCGAGCTGGGCCGGGACCTTCTGCGCGGGCTGCAGGCCCTGGTCCGAACGGAACCGGCGGACCTCGGTGACCACCTGCTGGAGCGTGGCGACCTCGGACTCGGCCGCGGCGTCGCGGAAGCCGCTGTCCTTCGGCCACTCGGTGACCACCAGCGACTCGGCGCCGGTGAGCGTGGTCCACAGGGTGTCGGTGACGAACGGGACGACCGGGTGCAGCAGGCGCAGGGTGACGTCCAGGACCTCTCCGAGCACCCGGCGCGCGGCGTCGGCCTGCGGGCCGCCCTTGGCCAGGGTGGTCTTGGAGAGCTCGACGTACCAGTCGAAGACCTCGTCCCAGGCGAAGTGGTAGAGCGCGTCCGAGACCTTGGCGAACTCGTAGTCGTCGTACAGCGCGTCGACCTCGGCCACGGTGGCGTTCAGCCGCGACAGGATCCAGCGGTCGACCGCGGTCAGCTCCTCCGGGGCCGGCAGCGGGCCCTCGACGGTGGCGCCGTTCATCAGCGCGAAGCGGGTCGCGTTCCAGATCTTGTTGCAGAAGTTCCGCGAGCCCTTGACCCAGTCCTCGCCGATCGGCACGTCCGCGCCGGGGTTGGCGCCGCGGGCCAGGGTGAAGCGGACGGCGTCGGCGCCGTAGGCGTCCATCCAGTCCAGCGGGTCGACGGCGGTGCCGGAGGACTTCGACATCTTCTTGCCGAACTCGTCGCGGACCAGACCGGTCAGGGCGACCGTCTTGAACGGCACCTGGCCGTCCATCGCGTACAGGCCGAACATCATCATCCGGGCGACCCAGAAGAAGATGATGTCGTGGCCGGTGAGCAGGACGTCGGTCGAGTAGAACTTCTCCAGGTCCGGGGTGCGCTCCGGCCAGCCCAGGGTCGAGAACGGCCACAGGCCGGAGGAGAACCAGGTGTCCAGGACGTCCGGGTCCTGGTGCCAGCCCTCGCCGGTCGGCGGCTGCTCGTCGGGGCCGACGCAGACGACCTCGCCGTCCGGGCCGTACCAGACCGGGATCCGGTGGCCCCACCACAGCTGGCGCGAGATGCACCAGTCGTACATGTTGTCGACCCAGTCGAAGTAGCGGCGCTCCAGCTCCTTCGGGTGGATGTCGACCCGGCCGTCGCGCACGGCGTCGCCGGCCGCCTGGGCCAGCGGGGCGACCTTGACCCACCACTGCAGCGACAGCCGCGGCTCGACCACCGTGTGGCAGCGCGAGCAGTGGCCGACCGCGTGCATGTACGGGCGCTTCTCGGCGACGATCCGACCCTGCTCGCGCAGCGCGCCGACGACGGCCGAGCGGGCCTCCAGGCGGTCCAGGCCGAGGAACGGGCCGTGCACGGTGATGACCCCGCGCTCGTCCATCACCGACAGGTTCGGCAGCCCGTGGCGCTGGCCGATGGCGAAGTCGTTGGGGTCGTGCGCCGGGGTCACCTTGACGGCGCCGGTGCCGAACTCCGGGTCGACGTGCTCGTCGGCGACGACCGGGATCTCACGGTCGGTCAGCGGCAGCTTGATGGTGCGGCCGACCAGGTGACGGTAGCGCTCGTCGTCCGGGTGGACGGCGACCGCGGTGTCGCCCAGCATCGTCTCGGCCCGGGTGGTGGCGACGACGATCGCGTCCTCGCCCTCGCCGTAGCGGATCGAGACCAGCTCGCCGGGGACCTCCTCGTGCTCCACCTCGATGTCGGAGAGCGCGGTCAGGCAGCGGGGGCACCAGTTGATGATGCGCTCGGCGCGGTAGACCAGGCCGTCGTCGAACAGCCGCTTGAAGATGGTCTGGACTGCCTGCGACAGGCCCTCGTCCATGGTGAAGCGCTCGCGGGACCAGTCCACGCCGTCGCCCAGCCGGCGCATCTGGCCGAGGATCCGGCCGCCGTAGTTCTCCTTCCACTCCCAGACCTTCTCGACGAAGGCCTCGCGGCCCAGGTCGTGGCGGGAGAGGCCGGACTCGGCGAGCTGCTGCTCCACCTTGTTCTGGGTGGCGATGCCGGCGTGGTCCATGCCGGGCAGCCAGAGCGTCTCGAAGCCCTGCATGCGCTTGCGGCGGGTCAGCGCGTCCATCAGCGTGTGCTGGAAGGCGTGGCCCAGGTGCAGCGCACCGGTGACGTTCGGCGGCGGGATGACGATGGTGTACGCGGGCTTGTCGCTCTTCGCGTCGGCGGTGAAGTAACCGCGCTCCACCCAGCGCTCGTACAGCTCGCCCTCTACCTCGGCCGGGGCGTAGGTCGTCGGGAGGGTGGCTGCGTCGTCCCCTGCGGTCGTGCTCGCGGGGCGCTGGTTCGTCGTGTCGGTCACGACGCACAGTTTACGTAACGGCGGGGGCGGGTTACGAACCGCTTTCGGTGCGCGGCGTCCGCTGCGCCGTCCGGGCGCGCCGCCGCCCCGGTGCGATACCGTGCCAGGACACTCGTCCGGTCGGTCGACGGGCTCGGACGACTCGACTCGACAGGCCGCTCGTGCGGCGGGGGAGCACAGACGCAGATGTACGGACAGGACCAGCAGTATCCGCAGGGTCAACCGCAGCAGCCCTACGGGGCACCCCAGCCACCCTACGGTGCACCGCCCCAGTACGGCCAGCCCCAGGCGCCCGTCCCGCCGCAGGCCCCGCCGCCCCAGTACGGCGCGCCGCAGCCGCAGTACGGCTACCCGCAGCAGCCCGCCCCGCCGCACGGCGCACCGCAGCAGCCGTACGGCGCGCCCGGCTACCCGCCCGCCCCTGCCGGCAAGAGCAGGACCGGGCTGGTGATCGGCCTGGTGGTCGGCGCCCTGGTGCTGGCCGGCGGCGGCTTCGGCATCTACCAGCTGGTCGGCGGCGGCACCGACGACGCGGTGCCCGGCAGCTACAAGATCGGCGCCCCGCAGACCCTGCCCGGCGGCTACATCCTCGACGACACCGACGAGGACAAGGTCTCCGAGGAGGAGGCGGCCAAGGAGGGCATGGGCCGCAACCTGACCGAGGTCTCCAACGACTACAAGGAAGGGAGCTCCTCCTCCACCGTCCTCACCGTCAGCGGCGAGTACGGCGACGTCGCCTCGCCCGACTCGGTGATGGAGAAGATCAAGGTCAAGGCCGTCGAGCCGTCCAGCTCCGGCAAGGCCCCCAACTGGACCACCCCGCTGCGCGACTTCGACGCCAAGGACCCGCACGACAGCAAGGCCCGGCTGGCCTGCGGCGTGCTGCAGTCCTCCAGCCGGACCGGCACCATCTGCTACTGGGCCGACCACTCGACGCACGGCGCGATCGTCTTCAAGACCGGCACCCTGGATGTGGAGCAGGCCGCGGTGAAGGCCCGCGCGCTGCGCGACGCCACGCTGGTCAAGAAGTAGCCCGCCGCCCCGGCACGGAACACGCAAGCGGCCCCGCACCGAGTGGTGCGGGGCCGCTTCCGTGTTCCGTGCCGGGGCCGGCCTCAGGCCGACTTGTCGCGCCGCTCGCGCTTGATCATGTCGCGCGGGACGAGCGTCGGGATGGCGTGCTTGGAGACGACGTCCCCGGTGATCACCACGCGGGCGACGTCCTGGCGGGAGGGCACCTCGTACATCACGGACATCAGCACCTCCTCCATGATCGCCCGCAGGCCGCGGGCGCCGGTGCCGCGCAGGATCGCCTGGTCGGCGATGGCCTCCAGGGCGTCCCGGGAGAACTCCAGCTCCACGCCGTCCAGCTCGAAGAGCTTGCGGTACTGCTTGACCAGCGCATTCTTCGGCTCGGTCAGGATCTGCAGCAGCGCCTCGCGGTCGAGGTTGTGCACGCTGGTGATCACCGGCAGTCGGCCGATGAACTCGGGGATCATGCCGAACTTGACCAGGTCCTCCGGCATCACCTGGCGGAAGTGGTCACTCGCGTCCTGCTCGCGCTTGGAGCGGATGTTGGCGCCGAAGCCGATGCCCTTGGCACCCGCGCGGCCCTCGATGATCCGCTCCAGGCCGGCGAAGGCGCCGCCCACGATGAACAGCACGTTGGTGGTGTCGATCTGGATGAACTCCTGGTGCGGGTGCTTGCGCCCGCCCTGCGGCGGCACCGAGGCGGTGGTGCCCTCCAGGATCTTCAGCAGCGCCTGCTGCACACCCTCGCCGGAGACGTCCCGGGTGATCGACGGGTTCTCGCTCTTGCGGGCGACCTTGTCGATCTCGTCGATGTAGATGATCCCGGTCTCGGCCTTCTTGACGTCGTAGTCGGCCGCCTGGATCAGCTTCAGCAGGATGTTCTCGACGTCCTCGCCGACGTACCCGGCCTCGGTGAGCGCGGTGGCGTCGGCGATGGCGAACGGCACGTTCAGCATCCGGGCCAGGGTCTGCGCGAGCAGGGTCTTGCCGGAGCCCGTCGGGCCGAGCAGCAGGATGTTGGACTTGGCCAGCTCGATGGCGTCCTCGCGGCCGTTCCCGCCGCTGCGCCCGGCCTCGCCCGCCTGGACCCGCTTGTAGTGGTTGTAGACCGCGACCGACAGCGCCTTCTTGGCGAGGTCCTGGCCGACCACGTACTGGTCGAGGAACTCGTAGATCTCGCGCGGCTTCGGGAGCTCCTCGAAGCGCACCTCGGAGGTCTCGGCGAGCTCCTCCTCGATGATCTCGTTGCACAGGTCGATGCACTCGTCGCAGATGTACACGCCTGGGCCGGCGATCAGCTTCTTCACCTGCTTCTGCGACTTGCCGCAGAACGAGCACTTGAGCAGGTCGCCACCGTCTCCGATGCGTGCCACGAGGTGCTTCCCCTTCGCCAGGGGCCCCGCGGGGGTTCCGGGGCCTGGTGCTGTGGACCGTGAACGCCGTCGGCGATCGGTCTCGCTATCCGACGGTACTCTGCCGGGCCCGCAATTCCGTCCTCTTCGCCGGGTCTGCCCTACGCCCTGGGCGAATTGATACCGAACAGATGCCGTCGGCACGACCGTCCGAGTGCCGCAGGGCGGGGCGCGCGGTGCGGCGCGCCCCGCCCTGCGGGGGCCGGCCTCAGGAGGTCAGCGAGGACTTGCGGGTGGAGATGATCTGGTCGATCAGACCGTACTCCAGGGCCTCCTCGGCGGTGAGGATCTTGTCGCGCTCGATGTCGTCGCGCACCTGCTCCACCGGCTTGTTGGAGTGCTTGGAGAGCATCTCCTCCAGCTGCTCGCGCATCCGGAAGATCTCCTTGGCCTGGATCTCCAGGTCGGAGACCTGGCCGCGGCCGGTCTCGGTGTAGGGCTGGTGGATCAGGATGCGGGCGTTCGGCAGCGCCATCCGCTTGCCGGGGGTGCCGGCCGCCAGCAGCACGGCCGCCGCCGAGGCCGCCTGGCCCATGCAGACGGTGGTGATGTCCGGCTTGACGTACTGCATGGTGTCGTAGATGGCCGTCAGAGCCGTGAACGAGCCGCCGGGCGAGTTGATGTACATCTGGATCTCGCGGTCCGGGTCCATCGACTCCAGGCACAGCAGCTGGGCCATGATGTCGTTCGCGGAGACGTCGTCGACCTGCGAGCCGAGGAAGATGATGCGCTCCTCGAACAGCTTGGCGTACGGGTCGTACTCCCGGATGCCCTGCGAGGTGCGCTCGACGAAGCGCGGGACGATGTAGCGGCCCTCGGCGCGCATGTCCTCGACGCGTGCCTTGGCGCTGGACAGGCTGGGGATGTTCATGGGAATTCTGGTCCTCCGGAGCGTTGTGGCTGTGGTCTCGTGGGCCGGGCCGAGGCTCAGGCGCCCGTGCCGCCGCCGCCGGGGACGTCCGCGGCGCTGTGCATGATCGCGTCGATCAGGCCGTACTCCAGGGCCTCCTCCGGCGAGAACCAGCGGTCGCGGTCGGAGTCGGCGGTGATCTGCTCGAAGGACTGGCCGCTGTGGAAGGCGATCAGCTCGGACATCCGCTTCTTGGTGCGGAGCAGCTGCTCCGCCTGGATGCGGATGTCGGTGGCCGAACCGCCGAGGCCCGCGGAGGGCTGGTGCATCAGGATGTTGGCGTTCGGCAGCGAGAAGCGCTTGCCCTTGGCGCCCGCCGTCAGCAGGAACTGGCCCATCGACGCGGCCATGCCCATCGCGATGGTGACGACGTCGTTCTTGATGTACTGCATGGTGTCGTAGATCGCCATGCCGGCCGAGATCGAGCCGCCCGGGGAGTTGATGTAGAGGAAGATGTCCTTGTCCGGGTCTGCCGCGAGGAGCAGCAGCTGGGCGGTGATCTTGTTCGCGATGTCGTCGTCGACCTGCTGGCCGAGGAAGATGATGCGCTCGTTGAGCAGCCGGTTGTAGACCTGGTCGCCCAGGCCGCCGAGCACGTCACCGGAGGCGGCGTGCGGCGCCATCGGGCCAGGCATCTGCATCTGCGGGAACGTCACTTAGCCACCTGCTCAGTCGGTTTGGACGGTCGCTCCACGGCCGTCGCGGTCTTGCACAGCTGATGGACACCACCAGGGTGATTGTTGCTGTCCAAGGACCCTAACGCGCAGGCCCCTTCGCAGAATCCCCCACGCAGAACTGTTCGCTGTCAGCGCAGGGTCCGCTCACCCGGGCGGGAACGGCCGTGGGCCCGGACACCGCGTACGGTGTCCGGGCCCACGGGCTGTGCGGTCCTACGACGAGGGCCGACCGGGCGATCAGGCCTCGGTCTTCTCCTCGGCGGCGGCCTCGACGGTCTCGCCCGACTCGTCGGTCTCGTCGTCGTCGAAGTTGATCTCGTTGCCCTCGGTGTCGACGACCTTGGCGGCCTCGACCACGGTGGCCAGCGCCTTGCCGCGGGCGACCTCGCCGACCAGCAGCGGCACCTGGCCGCCCTGGACGACCTGCTGCGCGAACTGGTCCGGGGTGAGGCCCGAGCCGGCGGCGCGGCGCAGGAGGTGCTCGGTCAGCTCCTCCTGGTTAACACCCAGCTCCTCGTCGGCGACGATCTGGTCCAGGACGAACTGGGTCTTGATGCCCTTCTTCGCCTGCTCCTCAAGCTCCGCGTCGTACTCCTCGGCGGTCTTGCCCTGGCTGGCCAGCCAGACGTCGAGGGTCAGACCCATCGGCTCCAGCTGGTGGTGCTCCAGGTTGTGCTTGCGGGTCGAGATCTCCTCCTTGAGGAGCTTCTCCGGGTACTCGATCTCCACCAGGCCGAGCAGCGCGTCGAGGACCTTCTCCTGGGCCTGGGTGGCCTGGTCGTACTCCTTCATGCGCTCCAGGCGCTTGCGGGAGTCGCCGCGCAGGTCCTCCAGGGTGTCGAACTCGCTGGCCAGCTGGGCGAACTCGTCGTCCAGCTCGGGCAGCTCCTTCTCCTGGACGGCCGTCACGGTGACGGTGACCTCGGAGGACTTGCCGGCCTGGGTGCCGCCCTTGAGCTCGGTGCTGAAGGTGGCGGTGCCACCGGCCTCCAGGCCCACGACGGCGTCGTCGATGCCGTCGATCAGGCGGCCGGAGCCGATCTCGTAGCTGACACCGGCGGCGGTACCGTCCTCCGGCACCTCGCCGTCGACCTTGGCCTCAAGGTCGACGACCACGATGTCACCGGCGGCGGCGGCGCGCTCGACGTCCTTGACGGAGGAGAAGCGCTCGCGCAGCTGCTCCAGCGACTTGTCGACGTCCTCGTCCGTCACCACGATCGGGTCGACGGTGACCTCGATGGTCGAGAAGTCGGGCAGGGTGATCTCCGGACGGACGTCCACCTCGGCGGTGAACTTCAGGTCCCCACCGTCGACGAGCGTCTCGACGCCCTCGATGTTGGTGATGTCCGGCTGGCCGAGGACCTCGATCTTGCCCTCGTCGACGGCCTGCGAGTAGAAGCGCGGCAGGGCGTCGTTGACGGCCTCCTCCAGCACGGCACCACGGCCGAAGCGCTGGTCGATGACACGGTTCGGGATCTTGCCCTTGCGGAAGCCCGGGACCGAGACCTGCTGGTTGATCTTCTTGTACGCCGCGTCGAGGCTGGGCTTGAGCTCCTCGAAGGGCACCTCGACGGTGAGTCGAACCCGGGTCGGGTTCAGAGTCTCGACGGCGCTCTTCACGGTTAGGTCTCCTATGGGCTTGCGGTCAGGTTGTCTCCGCCGTCGCCTGCCGTCGGCCTTGGGGGCCGCCGGACACGGTCGGGCGAGACGGGCGATGGGCGGTTGGAGCTGCATCTCCCGTGGGGTGGACGGTGAGCTTGACTCCTCGCCCTCGTGCGGTTGACCTGGGTTGACGCCACAGGGACTACCGCCAGCGCCCCATCCTACCGGTACCACGAAAGGCCGACGCCAGGACGCCGCCGCAGGGGTGGTGGGAGCGGACACAGAACAGGGCCCCGCCGCGCCCGACGAGACCCTGCCGCACGGTCGGGGTGACCGGATTCGAACCGACGGCCTTCCGCTCCCAAAGCGGACGCGCTACCAAACTGCGCCACACCCCGTGGTGCCGAGAGGAAGCGTACACGGCGGGCCCTGCCCGTTCTCCGACATATCGGGGGCTCCGGGGGGACGCATCCGGGCCGCCGGGGGCGCGCGAAGTGCATCCGGAAGTGAATGCGGTGTGCACGCGGCCGCCGGGACCAGGTACGCTGTTCCCGACCTTCCGTCCGGCAGCGGCCGGAGGTTCGCGCGGGCGTAGCTCAATGGTAGAGCCCTAGTCTTCCAAACTAGTCACGCGAGTTCGATTCTCGTCGCCCGCTCCAGCAGTCCGGCCCCGTAGCGATGTCCTCGCTCCGGGGCCGTTCGCGTTCCCGGGTCCGCCGTGCCGCCGCCGCGGCCGGCGGACGGGTGCGGGACGAACGGGGGGCCCCGCGGACGGGCCGTCAGAGACCGAGCCGCCGGGCGCGGGCCTCGGCCCGGTCGAGCAGCTGGTGCACGTCGGCCTGCCGGGTGGTGGGGCGGTCGTTGTACTCGTCCGGGGAGGACGCCGGGCGCCCGGTGGCGTGCAGCACCTCCATCACCTGCACCCGGGCGGTGCGCACGGTCTCCGGGGTGCCGTAGCCGTGCGCGAGGACGGCGGCCTGGGCTCCGAGCAGGCAGACCCGGCCGGAGGCGTCCCACAGGGCGCCCTGCAGCCAGCCGTGCGCCGCCAGGTAGCGGGAGGCGAGCCGCAGGTGGTCGGCGGCGCTCACCGGCAGCGGCGGCGGCGGCCGACGCAGCAGCCGGGCCGCGAGGCCGGGCCGGGGCAGCGGGTGGTCGGCGTTCCAGGGCCGCAGCACCGAGCCGAGCGGGCAGACGTACGGCGCCGGGGTGCGCGCCGGGGCGGGCAGCGCGGCCAGGTACGCCTCGATCTCGGCGACCAGCCCGGAGCCGTCCGGGGCGAGCAGCGGCGCGGGCGGCGGCGGCAGGGTGCGGGGCATGCGGGTCTCCTGGCGGTGGCCGACGGGGTGCCGCTACCCAAAGTGGGGCATTGCGGACGTTCCCGCGACCGGAGCGCACCCGGCCCCGTCACCCCCTCCCCCGGGCTCCCGCGCCGGCCCGTCCTCGCCGCCTCCGGACGGGGCAGCGGTGTCCCGCCGGTTTCCCGCCGGGCGCTCGGGCCGATAGCCTCGGCGGCGTTCGACGGTTGTTCGAGAGGAGTCCCGGTGCGCCCCCAGGAGCGACTGGACGTCATACAGCGTTGTGTGGTCCGGGAGATGGCGCGGTTCGGGCAGGAGTTCACGGTCGACGGCGAGATCGTGCGCGGCCCGGGGACGACCGCGGTGGCGGTCCGGGAGCACCCGGGCGAGAGCGGCGCCGGCCACGTCGACCTGGGCTTCGTGCTGCAACTCGGCCGCGCGGACGCGCCGGTGGTCTGGGACTGCGCGGCCGGACTCGGCAAGACCGAGGAGGAGAAGCTCGCCAACGCGGTGCGGATGTGGGCGACCACCACCGCCTCGGCGCTGGTCGAGCTGCAGCAGCGGCGCGGGGAGCACGGCGACCACCACGACCACCCCGAACTGCCGGGCTGGCACGCGGTGCAGGGTCCGGCGGCGGTCTTCGGCTTCGGGAACGAGCGGCTGGCGGGCTGGCTGACCGAGCACCAGGTGCTGGCGGCGCTCGCGCCCGCGCTGCTGCCGGAGCTGGCCGGACGGCCGCTCAACGGCGTGAAGTTGTTCCTCGGCGGACGCGCCGGCGACGACGTCGCCGAGGTCAGGGTGAACGGCGAGGTGTCGGAGGCGGCTTCGGCGGCGCTCCGCGCGCTGGACTGGCCCCGCGGTGAACGGCTGTGCTGGGCACGGCTGTTCGCGGTGCTGACGGTGCAGGGTGCGCCGCTCGCCGCCGCCGCACCGGCGGTCGCAGGGCCCGCACCCGGGCCCGCCCCGGTGGTGCGGGCACGCCGACTGGGCCTGTTCGCCCGGTGGCGGCAGGCCCGGCGGGCCGACCGGTAGCGCGTACCGTCGGCCCCGCGTCCGCGACTCCCCCGGCGCCCGGCCGGCGGAGGGTCAGCTGGTGATGCCGGAGATGCTGCTGGCCAGCTGGCTCAGGAAGTCCTGGATCGGCTTGGCGGCCGTGGTCTGGTTGAGCATGAAGCCGAACAGGGCGGCCAGGATGGCGTGTCCGACCTTGAGCTGCTTGTTGCGGATGAAGATCAGGCAGATGATGCCGAACAGGACCAGTGCTGAGACGGAGAGTGCCACCCGGACTCACTTCCTCGTTCCATAGCGGGGCCCCCGGTGGAAGCCCATGCGATAGCCGGACCCCGGTCTGTCCGACGGTCCCGAGGCGGAATGCAGGTCGAACCCCTCGCGGTCGGGAGGAGCGCCCCGTACGACCCCGCGGTGCATGTCCTGCCGCACCTGACGCCCCCCATCCCCCGAGTCCTGACCGGTCCCGCCCGGACTCAGTGTGGTCGACCGTGCCGGTTGCGTAAAGGTCTGACCGAAAGGCGACCGTCGATATCCCGCGCTGTGAGACGAGTTTCCGCCGACCGAGACGATAGCGGAGGCCTTCTGACGAACGGTCGGCGGGGCGCCGCTGAGCGGCCCGGTAACCTCCGGCCGACCGGAGCGGAACCGCCTGGTCCACTCCGGTGGCGCGGGACCGGAAATGGCCGAAGATCAGCTCCCGGGGTTGACAGCCCGCCGGGGCTGCCAGGGGCATGTGCCGCGGCGGGTCCGACGGCCGGTGGCACCGGGTGACAGGGCGTCGGCCGGGGGCGGCCGGTGCGCCCCGGACCGGAGGCCGGAGCCGGGGGCCGCGGCCGGCGCGGGCGCGGTCAGTCGCGCCAGAGCAGCAGGACGGCGCGGTCGTCGTTGATGTCCCGGGCGACCGTCTCGATCAGACTGCCGGCCGCACCCGGTCCGGCGCCGGGGCCGCCGCCCGGCACCAGCCGGTCGGCCTCGCCCATCAGCCGGTCCATGCCCTCCGAGAGGTCCCGGCCGGGGGCCTCCACCATGCCGTCGGTGCAGAGCATCAGGACGTCGCCGCTGTTGAGCCGGCCGCGCACGCCGTCGAACTTGGCGCCGTCGTAGATGCCGAGCAGCGGGCCCTCGGCCTCCTTGACCTCCCAGCGCCCGGCGCCGGCCAGCCGCTGCATGCCGGGCAGGTGGCCGGCCGAGAGCAGCTCGTACTCGCCGGTGTCCAGGTCGAGCACCAGGTGGACGGCGGTGGCGAAGCCCTCCTCCCAGGACTGGCGCAGCAGGTAGCCGTTGGCGGCGGGCAGGAAGTCGTGCGCGGGCAGCGAGCCGAGCAGGCCGCCGAACGCACCGGAGAGCAGCAGGGCGCGCGAGCCGGCGTCCATGCCCTTGCCGGAGACGTCGGCCAGGACGACCTCCAGCACCCGCTGGCCGGGGCCGGTGCGGGCGGCGACCACGAAGTCGCCCGAGAAGGACTGCCCGCCGGCCGGGCGCAGCGCCATGTCGGCGTGCCAGCCCTCGGGCAGTTCCGGCACCCGGCTCTGCACCCGGAGCCGTTCGCGCAGGTCGAAGAGCATCGTCGAGCCGCCCCACCAGGGCACGCCGACGCGGCTGCGGAACTGGGCGAGCAGCAGTCCGCCGACCCCGGCCGCGCCGACCACCAGGGCGGCGCCGGGGGTGACGCCGTAGGTGTAGGCGCCCGGGTCGCCGCTGGCGACCCGCTGGCCGGTGTGGATGACGGACTCGGCGGACAGGCCCAGGGCGGACAGCGCGTACAGCATGACCAGGCTGCCGGGGCGCAGCAGCAGCGCGCCGGCCAGGATCGGCAGCACCAGGGCGGTGGGCGGGGCCCAGGCAGGCGCCCAGACGTTGAGGACGATCAGCAGCGGGACGAACAGCGCCAGGGCGAAGAAGACCGGCCAGTCGGCGGCGCCGCCGCGGAAGTAGTCGACCCCGGCGGTGCGCAGCCTTCGGCGGACCCGGCGCAGCTTCTTGGCCAGCCGGGCCGTCACGGGGTCCTTCGCCGGGGTGGCGCGGGGCCTCGTCGCAGTCGTCTGGGGCGGTGTGCCCGGCGCTCTGCCAGCCATGGGGACCGACCATATCCACCGGTACGGCCCGGCGTCGACGGCTCGGACGGGGGTGGCGCGGACGTGGCGCGGGCCCGTCAGCGGGTTTCGGCCGATTGCGCCACGGGGAGCCGGGGCGTCAGGAGGCCTGCGCCGGTGGGGCGTACGAACCAGAGAAGCGGCGCACGCGCCCCGCGCGTGTCGGCCGGCGCGCGCTCCCGAAAGCGGGCGGGCCCTGTGGGCGCTGGCCCCCGGCCCCCCCCGGGGGGGGGGGGGGGGGGGGTGAGCCCC